>JABDAM010000004.1 GCA_013289145.1 Alphaproteobacteria bacterium
CTCCGCCGCGGGCGGATGCGCCTCGCGCTCGCCGGGGCGCAGGCTGTGGCCGTTCACCAAAATCGGCGTGCATCCCGTCGCGTGCGCGACCTGCAAATCCATGCCGGTGTCGCCGACGAACCAGACAGCCGGCCCCGGCACAATCGCGCTGCCATCCAGCGCGAGGATAACGGGATCGGGATGCGGTTTATCGCGCGCGGCGTCCTGCGCGCCAACGGCGCGGTAAAAGTGATGACCCCAATTAAAATATTCAATCTCACTGCGCAAATAACTGCCGAGTTTATTGCTGACGATGCCGGTATGAATTTTATGCTCCGCCAGCCAGCCGAGCAATTCGAACGCGCCCTGCATCGGCTCGATATGCTGTTGATTGATCGCGCCGTATTGTTCGCGGTAAATCTTCCCCGCCTCTTCCCAGCGGTCGCCGAACACCTCGGGAAAAGCATCGCGCCAGGATTTGCGGATATTATGCCGCGCGGTTTTTTCATCCCACGGATCCATCCCCATCGCGATGCGCGTGATGTTATAAGCGGCGATAATCGCCTTCCAGGTGTCAACGAGGGTGCCGTCCCAGTCGAAGAGCACGGCACGCGGAATCGGCAGGTTTTTCATGGGTTTAGGATAGGGATTTGACGGGAATTGTGAAGGGGATGGGGGATTTTTTCTTTTTACTTTCATGGGGTTTTTGGTATAAGGAATTCTAACCTTATAAGGAAAATATACACATGAACTTTAAAAAATCAGCTTTGGCGCTGGGCGCCACTCTTGGTGCTGTAATGTTTTCAGGGTGCTCTCAACCCACCACATCTAGTCAGGTGACGCCCTCCTATATTACAGTGCCGATAGCACCGAGAACTTGGCATATTGATACTTATGGGGTTTGTTTTTCACAAACTATTTCACGAACATATCAGGGCGCATATTCTTACTCGCAAAGCAACTTCATTTGTACGCCTGAAATTTTAAAAGATGTCCCTGCATCAGAAATAAAAAACCTTAAGTCGGGTGTAAAACCAATAACTTCTTGGGCACCTGCTCCTTAATCTACTAAGCCGCATCCGCTTCCCCGCCCTCTTCCGGCGTTTCTGCATCGCCGCCGCCCGCGCGGTCGACACTTGACAGGCCGAGGAGTTTGAGTTTGCGGTGCAACGCGCTGCGTTCCATGCCGACGAATAATGCGGTGCGTGAAATATTCCCGCCGAAACGCGATAGCTGTGCAAGCAGGTATTCACGCTCAAATACTTCCCGCGCGTCGCGCAGCGGGAGTGCCATGATTTCAGAGCCTTTTTCCCAATTCAAAACCTGCGGCGTGTTTTGCTGCACGTCGGGCGGCAGGTCGCCCGCGCCCAATGTGCGGTCGCTGCCGCCATGCATGATAACCAGCCATTCCGCGACGTTGCGGAGCTGGCGGACGTTGCCGGGCCAGTCGTGTGCTTGTAATGCGACTTCGGCATTCGCGCCGAGTTTTGGCGTTTGCGTCCCCGCCGCCTCCGCCGCACGCGTGAGGAAATATTGCATGAGCAGCGGGATATCTTCGCGCCGTTCTGTCAGCGCGGGCAGACGCAGTGGCAAAACATTCAGCCGGTAAAATAAATCCTGGCGGAATTTTCCAGCCTGAGTCAGCGCGCCGAGATCACGGCTGCTCGCGCCGATAACGCGCACATCGACGGTGACGGGCGTTTTGCCGCCGACACGCGTGAAAGATTGATCCTGTAATACGCGCACCAATTTCGCCTGGGTTTCGGCGGGGAGGTCGGCGACCTCATCCAACAATAACGTACCGCCGTGCGCCTGTTCCAGATATCCGGCGCGGCGGCCATCGGCGTTTTCGACGCCGAAAAGTTTTTCATCGAATTTATCAGGCTCCAAAGACGCGCAGTTCATTAACACAAACGGCCCGCTGGCGCGTTTTGAGGATTGATGGATCAGACGCGCGGCAAGTTCCTTGCCCGCGCCGTTGGGGCCGAGAATAAGAACACGCGAATTCGTCGGCGCAATTTTTTCGATGTTGGAGCGCAATGAGTTCACCAGCTGACTCGTGCCGATGATTTCCGTAATCGCATAAGCGCGCGTTTTTAATTCCTGATTTTCCCGCCGCAGCTGTACATTCTCCAACACGCGCGCGACGAGGAGCAACAGACGGTCAGACTCAAACGGCTTTTCCAGAAAATCAAACGCACCCTGTTTAATCGCCGTCACCGCCATTTTCACCGTGCCGTGACCGGAAATCATCAGGACCGGCACATCGGCGTAATCCTTTTTAATGCGTGCGAGGATTTGCAACCCGTCTTCCTTGCTGCCTTCCAGCCAAACATCCAAGATCACTAGTTGCGGCGCGCGCGCGGCCAGCGCGCCGTATGCGGCATCCGCGTTCGCCGCTTCGCGCACCGCGTAACCTTCGTCCGACAAAATACCCGCGAGTAAATTGCGGATGTCGGGTTCGTCATCAACGATCAGAATGTCATGCGCCATGTTTAACCTTTTAATGCATCGCCCGTGGAATGGAAAGCTGAATCGTCAATGATAATCAGCGCTGCGCGCCAACTGCGCCGGGATGTGCCCAGGTAAGCAGGATAAGTTTTTTCCGCTGAAATATGGCTGATATCCGCATCGGCGCTAACCGCCATGGTGTATTGCCGGTACACAGAGACTTGCGATTCCGTATTTAAAAAAACCAAATTATTTGTGCTCAATAACGGATTATGCGTGGCTTGCTCCAGCCGGACGGAAATCCGGGTGCCGTGTCTGATCAAATCGCCATTAACCCAAAGCTGATGCACCAGCGCGAGCGCGTACAGCGGCGCCCCACAGAAAAATACCAGACTGATCAAATTTTGCGCGCTTTGCGGATGGAAAGTAAAATCGCGCCATTCCGGGTGGTAATGGTGCGGCAGAAAAATCGGCAGGAACAGATAAAACACGGCAATGACGACCGCCAAAGGGCAAAAGGTTAGCAGAGCATAAAACGCGCGATTGATTTTCGGCGGCGCATAAGCGTTCAACAGCGCGATAACACAGCCGTTATCATCCGTAATTTCTGCGGGGTTCCAGAAAATGTTCGCTTTGTTTTTCATGCGGATTTTCTTTCGTTCAATGCGCCATTCGCCGTCAACGGCAAGTTAATAATCACCGCCGCGCCCGGCACGCCATCCGCGCGCGCGGCCAATTCCACCGTGCCGCCGTGTTCGCCGATGATCTTTTTCACGATGGCGAGGCCCAGGCCCGTGCCCTTTGTCCGCGTCGTCATATAAGGTTCCATCAGGCGGCCCGGCGCGACATTGGGAAGGCCGCGGCCGTTGTCGGTGATGGTCACGACCGCCCGTTCGCCCTGCTCCGCCAGATCAACATTGATCTCGCCGCGCGGCAGATCGTCATCTTTCGGGCCTTCGCGCCCTTCAATCGCGTCGGCGGCGTTTTGCAATAGGTTGGTGAGCGCCTGGGCGATCTGCCCCGCGTCCGCCGCAATAGTAACAGGCGCGGTCGCGTCAAAAATATATTTGATCTCCGGATGCGCCTGTTTTTGCAAAAAGATTCCTTGCGAAATTAATTCCGTTAAATTTTCCGGCTGCACCGACGGCAAAGGCATGCGCGCAAAGGACGCAAACTCACCCACCATGCGGCCGACATGGGAAACTTGGCGCACAATCGTATCCAGGCAATTCGCGAAGACATTCGGCTCGGTTTTGATTTCGTCGCTGTATTTCCGGCGCAGGCGTTCAGCGGCCAATTGAATAGGCGTCAGCGGATTTTTAATTTCATGCGCGATGCGCCGCGCGACGTCGCCCCAGGCGGCCTGGCGCTGCGCGACTTCCAGCGCGGTAATGTCGTCGAACGTTAAAACCAGCGCGCTGGCCGCGCGGTTTTCCGACAAGGCCGCGATGCGTAGTTGAAAATGTTTAGTGGGTTGAGACACGGCGGAATAACTGATGCCCGCTGCACCCTCATCCAATGTGCCGTGCGATAAAAAATATTGCCGCGACGTTTCAAGCTCAGCGGAAATTTCCGCCAGCGGCGCGCCCAGCAAATCATGCCGCGCAAGCAGCCGCGTTGCCTGGTCGTTCGCCAATTGAATAACGCCGTCCATATCCACCGTCATCACGCCTGCGGAAACACCGGCCAGAACCGCCTCGGAAAAACGGCGGCGGTCGTCGAGTTTGCGGTTGGTATCAAATAATTCACGGCGCTGGCTGTCGAGCTGCGACGTCATGCGGTTAAAGGCCGACAGCAAATTCGCGATTTCATCGTAACTCGATTTCTCCGTCACGCGCGCGGACAGGTCGCCGGACCGCACGCGCTCCGCCGCCTGAATTAAATTTTCCAGCGGCGTCGCCAGGCGGTCCGCCGTGCGCAGACCGGAACGGATGGAAAAGAAAACCAACAGCGCCGTGCCCGCCGCGAAAACACCCACCACCAATAATTGTAAGCCCGTGCGGCGAACCTCAAGCATTTTATATTCATCCACCGCTTGTTTTGCGCGCTCGCGATAGGCCAATACATTTGAATCCACCAACCGGCCGACATATAAATAGGCATCGGGAAAACCCGGCAAACGGATCAGCGCGCGCACGCGGTCGCCCTTGTCATTTAAAATCACGCGCACGTCGCCGTCGCGCGCGGCAGCCAGCACTTCGCGGTCCAGCGGATCGAGCTCCAATGAAAACGTGAGGCCCGAACGCGCCAGCACGCGGCCGGAACCATCAAACACCATGGCTTCCTGCAAATTGCGGAGCAGCGATTGGGTGCGCAGCAGCTTATTAAAAAATTCTGGATCGCCAAAGGTCTGCGGCGCGGCGCGGCCGATATCATTCGACATCGCCAAAACGTCGGCGCGGATGTTTTGCTGATGTTCCGCCAGATAGGCGTCCGCGACCTGCATGGATTCATCAATTGCAGTGCGCACACGGTCGCCGAACCATTGCTGGATGACCAAAAATACAAATGCACTGGCGAAGACGAACATTACCAGCGCGGGCAGCAATGACATCAAACTGAATTTGCGCACCAATTCGGCGTGCAAACGTGAATCTTTTATCGTGACGTTTAATTTTTCCCGCGCCGCAGCCAACGCAGATTTGGCGTCATCATTCGCGGCAGATAATTTTTTCGGCATTACTCTTTGGGCGGCGCGGCCGGCGTGTCTGACTTAACTTCGGATTTATTTTCATCCGCCATACCGTCGCGGAACGCCTTCACGCCTTTGCCCAGATCCTTCATCACGTTCGGCAATTTTCCCGCGCCGAAAATGATCATTACGACCAGTAGAATTAAAACGAGTTCAAATGCGCCCATTGCGGCCTCCTGTTTGGCGGAATGTAGGCCGGGTATCGGCAAAAATCAAAAGGAATTTAGAGGGCGAGCAAAGATTATTATTTGCCGGGCTCCAACCCACCAACCAACGGTAATGCCGCTTCATTCAAAAACTCCCGGTTGCCAGAGTCTTGGCGCAATTGTGTGACGGTTGCTTTAAAATCCGGAGCGGTCAGGATAGCTGTCAGAAATTCTGACGGCGATTTTCCTGCCATTCGCGCATAAACAGCCAACGGTTGATTTTGCGTTAAATCAACGTTGCCCCCGATCTGCCTTGCGGAAGTAATTGCATGACCTAATTCATCAAGGGTGTGATGAAATCTCCAGACCACTTTACCAGCAGTCCCAACAGTCCTAAAATGATCCTCGGATGGTTTATAAGGTAGAAAATTGCCTATTTTTTCTGTAAATTCTTCGTATCCAATAAAGAGATAAACAGGTTTCTTAATTTCATTATCATAGACATCTTCCCGCCCCTCAGACACCATCAAATCCGAGGCACAGAGCGTTACCGCGCCAATATCTACGGCAAACGCCGTGATCGAAGGTTTAGGATGTCTAAAAAACACTTTTCCCCATTTAATTGTAGGAATATTACTAACTGATATTAGACCGCAATTGCAAGAAATTTATGTCTGCTCGCCTGCCTCAGGCAAAAAATCCGACAGGTCATTTTCATCCGTCGTCGCGGTCGGCGAAGCTTCGGTTTCCACCGCGTCATCACGTCCAGGCACGAGGGCAATCGCGGGGCGTTTGTCCAGCAACCCGGCGGATTTCAACTCCGCCACCCCTGGCAATTCGCGCAGGGTCGCGAGGCCGAAGTGTTCCAAAAACGCGTCCGTCGTCACCCAGGTGAGCGGCCGGCCGGGAATCTCGCGGCGTTTGCCGGGCTTGATCCAGCCAGTCTCCAGCAGCAGATCCAGCGTGCCTTTATGGATCGCCACGCCGCGGATGTTTTCAATTTCCGTGCGCGTCAGCGGCTGGTGGTAGGCGATCACGGCCAAAGTCTCCATCGCCGCGCGCGACAGTTTCACCGGGCGCGATTTCACAAACGTCAAATGCGGCGCCAAATCCGGCGCGGTTTGGAACGACCACTTGCCTGCCCGCTCCGCCAGATGCACGCCGCGATCGGAATATTCATTTTGCAATTCGGTCAGAAGCGTTTCAACTTCCGCTTCTTCCAATTTCAATTGCGCCGCGATCGCCGTCGCTGTCATGGATGCGGGCGCAGCGAAAATAATGGCTTCAATCCCGCGCTTGCGGTCGGCGGGCGCCAATTCCACCATCACGTCATTCGCGGGGGCGGCGACTTCGATCTCTTCTTCGGCTTCGATTTCTGTTTCTTCAGTTTGCGCTTGCATGTTCATGGTGTTCCTCTTGTGTCTCTTCGACGCGGGCGCGCAGGAAAAGCGGCCCGAAATTTTCCTGTTGCTGAATATCAATCGAACCGTTTTTCGCCAATTCCAATGACGCGCTGAACATCGCCGTCAGATACGATTTGCCGCTGATATCCTGTAAATCCAGCCCCAATTCTTCTTTCACCAGATCCTGTAAACTGACCCAGGATTTCGAACGCCACAGGCCGCGCGCGCCGAACATTGTGCCGATGCGGTCCATCGCCTCTTCCAATGTAAATAATTTATGCGGCGTCGGCGGCGCATAGGCTTCCAATTGCTTTTGCCGCAAAGAAAATTCGCCATAGGCGTTCAGCAAATCATATAACGTATCGCCGAAAATTTTATCCGTGCGCGTGATAAACCCTTCCGGCACGCCGCGCGCAAAAAAGCCCTGCCCCTTTTGCGGCCGCGCGAACAGGTTTGCCGCCGCGTCTTTCATGGATTGCAAACGGCGCAATTGGAACGCCAGCGCATCCGCCATTTGCGCGGCTGATGGTTCGTCTTTCGGCTGTTCCTGTTTCGGCAGCAGCAGGCGCGATTTTAAGTACGTCAGCCACGCCGCCATGACCAAATAATCCGCCGCGATTTCCAGGCGCAGTGATTTCGCGGTTTCGATATAACTGATATATTGCTCCGCCAGCGCGAGGACGGAAATTTTTGTTAAATCAACGCGCTGTCCGCGCGCCATCTCCAGCAGTAAATCCAGCGGCCCTTCGTAATCAGCCAATTGAACGCGAAAAGCGTCCTCCCCGGCGGCTTCGGGATCGAAATCGAGTTCTAGGGTTTCGGCGGCGTCTGTCATGGACAAAGTCTGATTTATCCTAGCAGCAATTTGTTGCGCTGCGCAACCAATTCCGTGACATCGGCGGTTTTCATTTTGCCTAATTTTGCCTGTGCGGCTTTCAACCGCGCGGCTGTGGCGGGCGTGATTTCCCGGCATCCGGCGGCCACCTTTTCCATCTGCGCCAGGTTGCCGTTGCAATGCAACGCCAGGTCCGCGCCCGCCGCCAAAGTTTTTTCCGCGCGCGAGGTATAGGTGCCGCGCAGGGCCTTCATCGATAAATCATCGCCGATCAGGACGCCGCCGAAACCGATGGCGTTGCGGATATAATCTATGATCAAGGGCGATAATGACGCCGGATTTTTGTCATCCAGCGCCGTATAACGCACATGCGCCAGCATCGCCCAAGGCGCATCGGGCAGCGCGCGGAAAGGGGCAAAATCCGTCTGCTCCAACGTTTTAATCGGTGTTTTCACCGTCGGCAGCGTGAGGTGGCTGTCCGCCGTCGCGCGGCCGTGGCCGGGAATGTGTTTGATGATGGGCGTCAGGCCCGCCGCGACTGCCGCATCGACCGCGACGCGGCCAAGTTCCGCGACAATTTTCGGATCAACCGAAAAAGCGCGATCGCCGATAATGTTATCCGCGCCGCGCACGGGCACGTCCAATACCGGAATGCAATCGACATTCACGCCGAGCGAGAGCAGCTCCGCCGCGATGATTTGCACGTTTAACGTCAAAGCTTTTTTCGCGCGCGCGCGGTCACGCGCGAACAAATCGCCGAACACCCGCATCGGCGGCAGCGGCGCGTATTCCGGCCCGCGCAGACGCGCGACGCGCCCGCCTTCCTGGTCGATTAAAATCGGCGTGTCGGCGCGGCCCGTCAGGTCGCGCAAATCATCCGTCAGTTTTATGATCTGCGCAGGGCTGCCGCAATTGCGTTTGAATAAAATGAACCCCAGCGGGTTTGCCGCGCGGAAAAATTTGCGCTCGGCGGCGGTGATTTTTTCTCCAGCCAATCCGGCGATCAGCGCCAGTGGTTTAGGCATCGTTTTGCTCCGGCATGCGCACCAGCCGCACGGCGCCGCGAAAGATTTGAATATGAATGTGATCGGCGATCGCCGTATTGCCGACGCCCGCCGTGCCCGGCTGTAGTTCCGCATGCTCCAGCGCGTATTCAGCGCCGCGCAGGGTCAAAACCGCGGGCCCGCCTATGGGCAGCGTGGCGATCATGTCATTCTGCCCGGTTGAAATCCGTATGCCGTTAGGCGCGGTGTTTTCCGGGCATAAACCCTCAACCACCGCATCGCCCATCGCCATCTTGATGCGGCAATGCGGCGCATAGCGCGTCAGCAAATCCAGATTGGCGATCGCGTGATCCGTGCGCGCGCCGCCATGCGCGCCGTAAAGCGTAAAATATTTCACGCCGCGGTGCAGCAAATAATCAATCGCCTTTTCCAGATCGCTTTTATATTGGTCGGGCAAGACCACTTTGGGCGCGCTGATGCGGCCCGCGTCGCTGTCCATGTCGCCCATGATGCAATCAGGCTTCACGTCCGCCGCCGCCAATGCCGCGCTGCCGCCATCCACGGCAATGATATGCGCGGCTGTGCGATTGATATGCTGTAAGACTTCCGGCGCGGGCGCGTCACCGGCGGCGATCAGATGCGCGGTGTCAAAAACGGGCGTCCAGTCAGTCATCAATCACTGCGCGGCTTTGACGATCAGGCAAGCCTGATTTTCGCCTTTTAATTTCGCGCAGCGCGCCTCCGCCTCTTCCTTGCTGAGCGGCCCGGCCTGAATGCGCAAAAAGGTCCCCTTGTCGCCCAGGCTGACGGGCGTGAAGGACGAATTCAAACCTTTCAAATCACTGCTGTATTTACTTTCCATCCGCGCCCATTCTTTATCCGCGGCCGCCTGGTCGCGCACCGCGCCGAGCTGGATACGATATGAAACCTGAGAATTATCCGCAACAACAGGCTGAGCCGTTTGCACCGGCGCAGCGGTATTTGTTTGCGCTGCCTGTGCAGGTGCGGGCGTTACAACAGGCGGTGCTTGCGTCGCAGCATTCGGGGCTGCCTTGTCCGCCACAGCAGCTTGCTGCGCAGCAGGTGCATTCGAAGGCAAACTAGGCAATTGTTCCGGCACCGTTGCGGCCATGGTTGCGGGTGCGGCATTCTGGTCTGCCGGCCTGTTGGTCTGCTGGTCTGCCTGCGTCACAGGCGCTTCGGGCGGCGGCAAAAGTTTTTCAGGCTGGTCTGCTGCTTGCTTTGCATCCAGATGATCATAAACACTCGCATCCTGGTGCGGAATTTCCATCCCGCCCGGATCCGCCGGGCGCGATTTTTGCGGCGGATTATTTTCCGTGATCAAAGGCAGATGATCCGGATCCGCCGCATGATTGCCGGACATATAAATGTATCCGATCGCAACCAGAAAAATCACCACCACGCCGATGGCAAAGAGCGAGAGAATTCGCAGGCCTTTCGCGCGCGCTTCTTCTTCGGGGAAGTTTTGGTCTAATAAATCTTCATCACGTGGCATGGGGGCCTCTTACATTTGCTGTGCCGGTTCGACGCCAATAATACCCAATCCGGCGGCGATGACCAGTGCCGAAGCGCGCAGCAGCGCCAGCCGCGCCCGCGTTTTTTCCGGCTGATCGGGCAGAATAAACCGCAGCTGCGCGTCGTCTTTCCCCGCCGTCCAGAGCGCATGGAGTTCCGCCGCAAGGTCCTGGAGATAAAACGCGATCCGGTGCGGTTCATGCACCTGCGCCGCCGCCGCGACGATGCGCGGCCATTCAGATAGTTTGCGGATCATCGCGATTTCCGCGGGCGCATCCAGGTGCGCCAAATCCGCCTGCGCCAATGCCGCGTCATCCGTTTTTAAATCCGCTACGGCTTCCGCCGCATGGCGCATCACCGAACAAATCCGCGCGTGGGCGTATTGCACATAGAAGACCGGATTGTCTTTCGACTGCTCCACCACCTTGGCGAAATCGAAATCGAGCGGTGATTTCGGATCGCGTGTCAGCATCATAAACCGCACCGCGCCCGCGCCCACCTGCTCCACCATTTCGCGCAGCGTGATGATGTTGCCCGAACGTTTGGAAAGTTTCACCGGCTCGCCGTTTTTGAAAACCTTGACCATATTATTGAAAATCACATCCAGCCGCGCTTTGCCGTCGCTGAACACCGTCACCGCCGGCTTGATGCGATCCTGATAAGCCATGTGGTCGGTGCCCCACACATTAATAAGGGTCGTAAAACCGCGCTGAATCTTATCCAGGTGATAAGCGATGTCCGGCATGGCATAAGTCCAACTGCCGTCGCGTTTTTTCAACGGGCGGTCCGAATTATCGCCGAACTGGCTGGAGCGGAACAGCGTCAATTCGGCGGGTTCCCAATCATCCATTTCCTTGCCCTTGGGCGGCGGCAGCATGCCTACATAAATCAAACCCTTATCGTCCAGAATTTTGAACGCCGTTTCAAGCAGGCCGCCTTCAACCAATTCGCGTTCGTTCGTAAAAACGTCGTGACGAATTCCGATCAGCGCCAGATCTTCGCGGATCATTTTCATCATTTCATCCACGGCAAAGGTGCGGATCGGCACCAGCCATTCGGTTTCGTTTTTATCCAGCCACTTTTTGCCGTCACGCGCCGCCAGCGCAGCGCCGACGTCTTTCAGGTATTCGCCGGGATAAAAACCTTCGGGAATTTCAACCGTTTCGCCCAATGCCTCGCGGTAACGCAAATAGGCCGTGCGCGCCAACACATCCACCTGCGCGCCCGCGTCGTTGAAATAATATTCAGCCGTCACATCATAACCCGCCGCGCGCAGCAGCCGCACCACCGCATCGCCGATCACCGCGCCGCGCACATGGCCCGCGTGCATGGGGCCCGTTGGATTTGCGGAAACGAATTCCACATTTACTTTTTCGCCCTGGCCGATATCCGACGTGCCGAATGTCGCGCCCGCGCGCAGAATGTCCGGCACCAGCGTCCGCCAGAATTCCGGTTTGAATTTGATATTGATAAACCCCGGCCCGGCCAGCGTGACTTCCGCCACCTGCGGATGGGCGCGGAGTTTTTCCGCAATCTGTTCCGCAAGCTGGCGCGGCGGCATGCCGGCCTCTTTCGCCAGCACCATCGCGGCATTTGTCGCCATTTCACCGTGCGTGGGGTCTTTCGGCGTTTCCACCGTGATGCGGTCGAGCGGCCAGGCGGGATTGATCGCCGCCACCTGCGCCCGCACGAAATCGGTCATTTGTTCGAATAGGTTCATGAATTTTACTTAGCAGAGATTGATCCAGCCGCCATAGCAAAAAACATCAGAAACAAATAAAAGAAAGGATAAAATCTATATTTGGCAAGCAGAATCTTGCGCGGCGTGATCCCCTGGAAAAAAGAAACGATTTGCTTTAGCCCATTGAATTTGAATATCTGATAAACGCTTAATGACTCTTCTTTCATCGTCATTTCGTGTGTCAAGTACGCCAAGCCGAATGGGATTTAATTTTGAGCATATATTTAACCGCGAACCTTCTGACAAAAGATTTAGAAAATGATCTATGTCCGGTAATTCCGCATGATCATAGAGGCGCCCCATTTCTACGCGCCCCAAAGCGCTATTAATATATTCTTGCGGAAACATGCCAGCATCTGACATTTCTTGACTCACTTCTAACACCCTCTTTACAGTTTCTAATCTTTCGGGGGTAACATCTTCATTTCTCACCAAACATGCTTTCTCGACAACCCCCTTAAACATTCTAGAAAGGCAATGTGAAATCGAATAATCTGGAAAAGCGTCCATATGATCCGATATTCGTTTTGCGACAAGATTTTCTTCATGCTCGCGCGTATTTTTGCAGGCATGGTCAATAATATGGCTCATCACTATATCGTATTGCTCTGCCTCATACCCATCAAATCCAAACCCTTCGTCTCCAACCAATGTCTTTACTGTATCAGGATCAAGTATTTCACCTTTTAAAAAGTGATCCCGAATATTTGATAATGTGAACTGGACAGATTCTTTCATACGTATTTTTATCCTTCGACCAATATAGTATATTATACAAATATTAAAATATTATGAAGATTGCCAATAATTTTACGCCCGCACCCGCATTTCAAACAATCTCTGCCATTCCAGCTCCGCATAATTATCCGTCATCCCCGCGATGTAATCCGCAATAATGCGCGCGCGGGAATGGAGGGACGTCATATCCGCGATCATATCCCGCCATTCGGTCGGCATTAATTCAGGCTCCAGCATGAATTTTTCAAACAGATCGCGCACGATCTGGCGCGCTTTGCTCGTCATGCGGTTGACGGAATAATGGCGGTACATACGCTCCATCAAAAATTCGCGGAGCGCCGCGATGTTCTGCTGCATCGTCGCGGAAAAGGCAATCACGGGTGCCTTCGCCCGCCGGACATCATCCGCCGATTGCGGCGCGAGCGCGGCAATGCGCCGCTGGCTTTCGGTAATCAAATCCGTCACCATTACATCAATCATCCGCCGCACGGATTCAAACACCATGCGCGGTTTCGCGAGTTTCGGATATTCGCGCTGCAACTGTTCCAAAATTTCGCCCATCATGGGCAGATCGCGGATATCGTCAAACGTAAACAATCCCGCGCGCAGGCCATCATCGATATCGTGATTATTGTACGCGATATCATCGGCCAGTGACGCCACCTGCGCCTCCGCACTTGCATAGGTGCCGAGCTCCAGATTCATATAATTCTGAAAGTTCGTAATCGTCGCGGAAAGTTTTTCTCCCTCACGTAGCGGCAAAATCGGCCCGTTGTGTTTGACGACACCTTCCAGCGTTTCCCATGTCAAATTCAATCCGTCAAACGCCGCATAGCGCCGCTCCAGCTGCGTTAAAATCCGCACCGTCTGGTCATTATGCGCGAAACCGCCATAGGGCTGCATGCATTCATCCAGCGCTTCCTCGCCCGCATGACCGAACGGCGTGTGGCCAAGATCATGCGCCAGCGCCAGCGCCTCCGCCAAATCCTCATCCAGCCCCAGCGCCCGGGCGATGGCGCGCGCGATTTGTGCGACTTCAAGGCTGTGCGTGAGGCGCGTGCGGAAATAATCACCCATGTGGGAAACAAACACCTGCGTTTTTAATCGCAATTTGCGGAACGCGGCCGAATGGATAATCCGGTCCCGGTCGCGCTGAAACTCACTCTTCATCGCGCTGGATTTTTCCGCATGCACGCGGCCGCGGGATGCGGCGGGATTGGAGGCGTAAATTGCGCGTGGGGGGATTTGGTAGGTCATAACCTATATATGTCGCCGTCACACAAAAATGTCACCCACAAACTTCCTCCCCCTGGAGGGGGGAGGTGGCGCGCGAAGCGCGACGGAGGGGGTGGCAGAGGTTGGGACAAAAGAAGACGTTTCATTTACGCACCGTATAATTTCTATTATTCTTCCAGCAATCTCCCAGCTTTACCACCGCCACCCCCTCAGTCATGCTGCGCATGACAGCTCCCCCCTCCAGGGGGAGCTGGATTTTTTATCTTAATGCGCCCCCGCAGGCGCACCGCCCGCCGGAACCTTCGGCAAAAACCACGCCAGCGCGACACCAAAGACCATCAAAATCGCCAGCAATTCAAACACATGCGCATAGGCGACAAAAGACGATTGCGCGATCAGTTCCTGGTAAATCCGCCCCATCGCCATGCGCGATGCGGTCCCTGCATTGCCGACTTGGGTTTGGAAAAAACCGGTGAGATGCTGCACGGCGTTCTGATACACCGGATTGCCCGGCGTCAGATGATGCACCATATTCGCCTGCGCGCTTTGCTGCTGGCGCGTCAGATAAGCGCTGACCAAAGCAATCCCAAACGACCCGCCCAAATTCCGGCTGAGTGCAAACAGCGCGGATGCTTTGTTATTTTTCTCCTTCGGCACATACATAAACGCGGCGGCGCTGACGGGGATAAACAAAAACGGAATTCCCATCACCTGCGCGATGCGCACCATTACGAAACCCGTATAATCCATGTTCGGCGCGACGTGCGTCATGCTGTAATACATCCCCGCCGCGACCAGCGCGAAACCGAACATCACCAGATTGCGCACAGGAATTTTACTGATTAAACGCCCCGTGATCATCATCAAAACCACAATCACAATCCCGCCCGGCGATATCACCATGCCCGCCGTGGTCGCGTCGTACCCGAATTGCGTTTGCAGCAGCAGCGGCAAAATCGCCGTCGTGCCATACAGCGCAAAACCGACAAAGAAAATCAACAGCCACGCCACGGCGAAACTTCGGATTTTCAATAAACTTAAATCCACAATCGGTTCCTTGGCCTTCAGCATCCAAACCACCGCGCCGACGATCGCGGAAACGCTGACGAGTGAAAGGATTAAAATAAACGGGCTGGCAAACCAGTCGTCCTCCTGGCCTTTATCGAGGACGATTTGCAATGCGCCCAGGCCGATCGCCAATAATCCCATGCCGAGGTAATCAATTTTCTTTGCGCTGGGATCGCGCCGCGATTCCGGTAGCAAGGTTGAAATCAGCATAAACAGCGCCACGCCGACGGGAATGTTGGTAAAGAAAATCCAGCGCCAATCAAAATTATCCGTGATCCATCCGCCCAACGTCGGGCCGATGATGGGCGCGAGGATGAGGGTGATGCCCGTAATCCCAAACACCGCCCCGCGTTTTTCGGGCGGGAATAAATCCAGGATGATCGCCTGCTGCGTCGGCTGCAACCCGCCGCCCGCCAGGCCTTGCAGCAGGCGGAAAAAGATCAGCATCCCCAGCGACGTCGCCGCGCCGCACATGAAAGACGCGAATGTAAACCCGGCGATGCATAACAAGAAAAATTTCTTCTGCCCCATGCGGTCGGACAGCCAGCCGGACAGCGGCAGAATAATTCCGTTGGAAACGAGATAGGACGTGAGTACCCACGTACTCTGATCCTGGTCGGCACCCAGCGCGCCCGCGATATGCGTTAACGATACGTTGGTAATCGTCGTATCCAAAACTTCCATAAACGTGGCGATGCTGACGATCAGCGCCAAAATCCACGGATTAATCGCCGGTTTTTCCGTCAGCGTCATTCCACATATACCGTCGCGTCAACCGACAGGCCGGGGCCGATATCATACTGTGCATCCGGCGGATCGGTGAATTTGATTTTCACCGGCACGCGTTGCACGATCTTCACGAAATTCCCCGTCGCGTTTTCCGGCGGAAACAACGAAAACCGCGCGCCCGTTCCGGACTGCAAACTTTCTATCACGCCGTGGAAGGTATGCTTCGGATAGGCGTCCAGTTTCAATTCCACCTTCTGCCCCGGCTTCATACGCGTGATCTGGTTTTCCTTAAAATTCGCGATGATCCATTTGTCGTTCGACACCAGCGTGACAAGCTGCTGCCCCGGTGTCACATAAAACCCAGGCTCAATGCTGCGCTTCGTCACCGTCCCGTCGAACGGCGCGGCCACGTTCGTATCGTTCACATTCTTTTGCGCCTGATTCAGGTCTGCTTGCGCTTTATCCACCGCGGCCTGTTGCGCTTCGATCATCTTTTGCGTCGCGGCGATGCCGCTGGGCGCGGTTTCGGCGCTGCGCAAATTCGCCTGCGCCGACAACAGCGATTCATGCGTGGATTTTTCCGTCGCGATATCAGCATCCAATTCCTGCCGCGCATAGGCCGCGGGCGGAGCGCTTTGCAAACGCGCCAGATCCGCCTTGGCCTTCGTCCAATTCGCCTGGGCGCTGGCGACATTCGCGCGCGCGCTTTCCACACTCGCGGTTAAAAAAGCGGCGACGGAAACGTAACCCTGCTGCGTCGCCTCCAACTGCGCCTCGGCGGCGGCCAGCGCGGCTTTCTTCTGATCCAGCGCGAATTGATAATTCGTCGTTTCAACGCGCAGCAGCACGTCATCCTTTTTCACCTTTTGGTTATCGTTAAAAGCGACATCGGTGACATAACCCGCCACCTGCGAACTCAGCGCCGCCACGTGCCCTTCGACCGTCGCATCGTCGGTTGAAATTTCGTTCCGCGTCATCCAGGCATAAAGCCCCGCGCCGATAATGCCCAGCACCAACAGTCCGATGACAATATATTTCCCAATACCCTTCATAGCCGCATTAGGTAGTTGCGCCGGGGGCCAAGGTCAAGTTTCCCACTTGGCAAATACATAAACCTACCCATTCTGGGGGGAAACTACGGCTGGATTTTTCAAGGGGGCTTTTGCTTGTTTTGTTGGAATCGTCTGGCTTAAAGTAGCGGTTTTATTTTCTTCTATTTTTATAGAAAGTAACTTAGCAGGACAAGCTAACACTATCAGACTTAAAATATAAGCTTTTGCGTAAGTTTTCATTTGTCTCGCTATGATATATGATGAGGTATCCGGATATTTCCTTAAATCCTTTTTCTTAATTGGGCGAGAAGCACTTTTTACAGCGGCCATGCCGCCGATTATCCCTGATATCATATAAAAAATGACAAAAATCGGATTCCTGTATCCAACTTGAGCAAGCGCGAAATACGTAGATGCCGGAATAACGTAATCAGAAACTAGATGTGTTGGAATACCACCATATATCCAGCAAGCCCCCTTTCTTTCATCCTTGCGCATTTGCCTAAAGTCTTCTGGGGGTAGATTTTCTCCTTGAAGTTTCGCAACTAATTTTTCCCCTTTGGTTCCCCAAATTAGATTGGCTCGATCCCGGCTATATCTTTTATTAGGCAAGTTCATGTGACATCCATTTTATGAATAATCATGCAACAAACTCAGGCGAAAAATCAAGAAATTAAATATTTGCATATCATACGCTTAACTTGCGCTTAGCATGAGCTTAAAGCAATATGCTTCCAGTTAGACCCTAAAGATTGAGATGCTATGAAACTCGCCACCTGGAACGTCAATTCGATCAAAATCCGCGCCGCCGCCGTGGCGGAATGGCTGGCGGAGCATCAGCCGGACGTCCTCGCGCTCCAGGAAATCAAATGTGAAACGGCGGCTTTTGTGGCGGATACGTTCCACGCCGCCGGATACGCGCACGTCCTGCCCATCGGCCAAAAAAGTTATAACGGCGTCGCGATGATTTCGCGCCGTCCATTTGAAACCGTCCTCACCGCCCTGCCCGGCGATGAAACGGATGCCCAGGCGCGCTACGCTGAAATCAAAATTAACGGCCTGCACGTCATCAATATCTATGCGCCCAACGGCAATCCGGTTGATACGGAAAAATTCCCCTATAAACTCGGCTGGCTCACGCGGCTGGAGGCGCGGCTGCGTGAATTGATGCGCCACAATATGCCCTTCGTCGTCATGGGTGATTACAACATCATCCCCACCGATATCGATTGCTATGACCCCATCGCCTGGCAAGGCGACGCATTATTCCAACCCGAATCCCGCGCCGCATTCCGCCGCATGGTGAACCTCGGCCTGACGGATGCCGTTCGCATGTTTCATCCGCGCGATGAACTTTATACCTTCTGGGATTACCAAGCCGGCGCGTGGCAGCGTAACAACGGCATACGCATCGACCACATTCTAATGTCGCCCGCCGCCGCGGACCGTTGCATTAATGCAGGCATCGACAAATCTCCGCGCGGCCGCGAACAGCCGTCGGACCATGTTCCCGTCTGGGTCGAATTGCGGTAAAAGGATTGATGGACTTTGTTTCGCTTCTCATCTTCGGCCTCTTCCTTCCCTTCCTCTTCGGCTCCGTTCCTTTTGGCCTGCTGATCACCGCCTCGGCTGGGCTGGGCGACATACGCAACATCGGCTCCGGCAACGTCGGCGCGACGAACGTCCTGCGTACAGGGCGCAAAGGATTGGCGCTCGCCACCCTCCTCGCCGACGCGGGCAAGGGTGCGGCGGCGGTGATCATCGCCAACTTTTTAAATAACGGAAATATCTGGCTGTCCGTTTTCGCTGCCGTCGCGGCTGTATGCGGCCACGTCTTTTCTCCCTGGCTGAAATTCAAAGGCGGCAAAGGCGTCGCCACATCTATCGGCGTTATCCTCGCCCTGTCATGGCCGACCGGATTATGCGCCATCGCCATCTGGTTCGGTATGGCGTGGCGGTTCCGCTACTCCTCCCTCGCCGCCCTGACCGCCGCAGCCGCGACGCCTTTTCTGGCATTGATGTTCGCGCCGTGGCAAATCGCGCTGGCGCTATTCGTCATCGCCGCCATCGTCGTCGCGCGGCACCATGAAAACATCCGGCGATTGATGAACAGCACGGAAAGCAAAATCAATTTAGGGAGCAAAGCGAATGCGTAACCTTTTCATTCTGGCAATTCTGGTTTTCGCGCTGCCCGCCCACGCAGCCGACTGGACCATCAACAAAACCAACAGCCACCTGACCTTCACCGGCACCACATCCGGCCGCCCATTTAAAGGCGAATTCAAAAACTTTGACGGCACTATCGCGTTTGACCCTAATCATTTGGATCAAAGCCACGTCGCCATCACCATCGACACCAAATCCGTCACCACCGACAATGACGACGCCAACGAAAACATCGCCGCGCCGAAATGGCTGAGCAGCGGAACATTTCCGACGGCGACATTCAAAGCCGACAAATTCGAACAAACCAACAGCGGCTATATCGCCCATGGCGCACTGACGCTACGCGGCGTCACGTTACCCGTGGATTTGCCTTTTACGCTGATCCTGCGCAGCAGCAGCGCGACAACGCCCACCGCCTTTATGAAAGGCGAAACCACCCTGCACCGCCTGGATTTCGGCCTGGGCACCGGCACCTACGGCAAGGCGGATACGGCCAGTTTGGAAATTAAGGTGCAGGTGAACCTAAATGCAACAAGCGCGCGATAAAAGAAGGCTGGGGATTTAACGCCCCATCCACCGCCGCGGCAATTCCCTGTTTCAAAGCGTCAAAAGTTTGCGGCAAACGGCGGCGCGGCAGCAGTTTGGGCTTGAATTTTCCTTCTTCATAGTTCGCCACGTCTTGCCCTGCCTGTAAAAATAACGCCAGCATGTGATCGGCTTTGCCTTTATCCCGCTCCCTCATCTCCGGCCATTCCGCGACAAAGGCAAAAAGCGTGGTATCCCGATTATCCGAGGCGGCAATTGGAAAACTTCCGCCATTGGTCTTCCCGGCTAGGCCGAAAGTTTTACGTAAATACTGCTGGACAGCCTCAACAACTTGGCTGGATTTTTCTTCCGGCACATCGGCAATGGTTATATCAAAAGCGAACACGGGTTTATCCATGCCGCGCGCGGCCCCATCAATTGTTATCCTGCCCTTGTTATCTGACATCTGAATACTCCCCAATTTAATATTGAAATTGGGGATATCTTACGCGCCTGAATAATACGAAACAAGTTTTTAATACTTGCTGAGTAAATTAAGGTCTGAACTGCCCCGCGCCGGTATCCGCTGTTGGTTTGGTTCGGGCGCGTTTGGCGGGGGGAGACCTATAGAAATTTCGCCCTTTGCGGCGCACAACTGAGAACTCCCTGTCGCCTTCCTCCTGAATTGCTTCCCTGGTATACGGAATCCCCCAAGGCGTATTGCCTTTAGCAGGGCCAATCAAGGTAACACTGCCGTCATCAACCACAGGTTCCAGGCCGCCTTGATCGTTGCGGCGAATGGCGCCAATCTCTTCCAGCCTGCGCAGGGCGGGATTAATAATCTGGCCTGACCTATCCCAAGGGGTTCTTACCATATTGGCGGAATTAAGGACAACACCCGCAGCAAGAGCCACGGTTTGCCCTCTGTGCTCCACGCTTATCTCAAAACCCGTCTCCGTCAATCGGCTTTGAGAATCTTGCACCCTGCCCCGCACTAATTCCAATTGGCCGGATTGCCGCATGCTTTGATATAAAGCAAAACGTTCCGGAGATGTGGGGTTGCCTGCATGCTTTTCAAATATTTCCTTACAAGCTCCACAAACATGCGGGCATTCATTCATCACTGCCAAAAATTCATCATGCATTTCAAAGAATTTTTTAATCACATACACTGGACTCTTTTCGATCGCATTGGAACAATGCATTTCCTCTTGTATGAGTTTGCTGAGGCTATCTATCAATTCCGGATTTTGGAAATCACCTGCGAATTTTTTGACAATGGACGCGACATTTTGCGGGGTGAAGATATGAAGTTCATAGGGATTTTCACCTTCTTTAAATTTCAAAACATCACGCGGCCATGGTTCAATCAAATCGCCGGAAATCGCGATAATTTTTCCTGTATAACCAACGCCCGCAAGCCCCGCCACAACATCCAGACTGGCCTGCCCGGTGCCGGGAATGATGACCGGACCTTCGGGGTGAGCTTTGACAGCTTCCGCAATCGTTTCGATGGTAAAGGGCGTGCTCGCGTAACCTGGGATGCCATTGAACTTCCCTAACAGGGTGCCGTTTAAATGCCCGGTCGCGTCAATCAATACATCGGCAGCGTGTTCCGCTCCCTTAACCTTAAGCTTGCCATCTTTTGTCCGGGCAATATCATCAACCACAATAGTGTTCATCTTATATGAAAAAATTTTATGCTTTTCGTCCGCGTCATTGCCATCCGCCAAACCATAGGTGCTGTTTACTGTCAGTCCCGCTTCCTTTAAACGTTGATGCAACATGCCTTTTAAGAATTGTCCATAAATAGCGCGGGGGACATAATCATAAGGCCCAAATTCTTTAGCCATCAAATAATTTTCGGAATCCAGATATGCAATTCTCTCATTGCTCAATCCCTGGGTTTTATATTTTGCAATCTTCTTTTTTGCTTTCTCCACTTTGACCGGGTCTTTATTTAAGTGCCAGGCTTTAAGCCAGTCAACAAATTGGTTAGGATAATCCAGCCCCATCAAAGCTGCCGGCTGATTAAGCGTAAATAAAACGTTTGTTGAATCATAAACATGATCCCCGCCGATGCCCCATTGGCCTGAACCATCAAACATATCTATGTGCAAGGGAATCGGCTGCCCGGGATGCGTTTTGCAATCATGAACATAATTATTTATCAGAGCTAGCAAATCTATCGTCTCACTTGCTCCCACCCCTATCGCGTCGACATGCACAACCTTGCCCTGCGCAATAAGGTCAAAGGGGGAGATGGGCATACGGGGCGCCTCTTTAAAAAGAGGGCTATCCATCATCGGGTCATTGGGAGGAGTAGGAGACATTAAAGTATTCCATGCTGTTACGTAATTACTTAGAAAATGTTACCTAACATATCATAATAAATTCCATCTAAAAACTAAAATTGGATGAATTTTTTATTAAAATTGTAGCTTTTATATTCAGAGGTGTCGGGCTGTTTCGCCTTCGCCGTTAGTTCTAGATTATGTCCCTAAAGTTTCCCTCTCCCCTGGCCTTCGCCGGGACAGAAGGGAAACAATCTTACCAAAATAGGATTAAATTCGCAAGATAAAATCCAAAGCAGCAGGTGCATGGGATTGTTCCGCATTTTTCTTGATGTATCCCACATCTCTCACTCGTCACTGCATATCCTCCATGCTACACATGCCTGCATGCTGAACCGCCTCTTCGCGCCGCCGCCTGTCACTGATGCTGAGCGCCTCGCCTGGCTGCGCCTGTCGCGGACGGAAAATATCGGCCCGATTACGTTCCGCAAACTCATGTCGCGCTACGGCTCCGCCGCCAAGGCTTTGGAAACCCTGCCCGAAATCGCCGCCCGGCGCGGCAAGCGTACCTACAAACCCTATCCCATCGCCAGCGCGGAAAAGGAATTTGCCGCTGCCGCCAAACTGGGCGCGCATATCCTTTGCCTGGGTGATCCGGCCTACTCACCGCTCCTCGCGCAGATCGACGATGCGCCGCCCGTCATCATGGCGCTCGGGCGTCTGGATTTGCTGGCCCAGCCCGGCATCGCCATCGTCGGCGCGCGTAATGCCTCCCTGCCCGGACGGCGCATGGCGGAAGTCCTCGCAAAAGATTTGGCCGCCCAATACAATATCGTCTCCGGCCTCGCGCGCGGCATCGATACCGCCGCGCACCAAGCTGCGCTGACCATCGGCGGCAGTACGACAGCCGTCCTGGCCGGTGGGATTGACATCGTTTACCCCCAGGAAAATCAAAAACTGTATGAGGAGATCGCCGACCGCGGCGTGGTGCTGGCCGAGAACCCGCCCGGCTTCCCACCCACCAACCGTGACTTCCCCCGCCGGAACCGGATTATCGCGGGACTGTCCCTCGCCACCATCATCGTCGAAGCCGCGTTAAAATCCGGCTCCCTCATCACTGCCGAATATGCGCTGGAGCAAGGCCGCGAAGTCATGGCCGTCCCCGGCAGCCCCATGGACCCGCGCGCGTCGGGGACGAATAAGTTAATTAAAGACGGCGCACAACTCATTGAATCTTCGAAAGATGTTCTGAGCGCCATCCTTACCAAAAATCTCATGCAAAACATTAAAACCGCTCCGCAATCCCTTGCCGAACCTGCCAATGACTTCGATCCCGCCGCGCCGTTTGACGATACCTATATTAACCACCTCTGCGACCAGATCCTAACTGATCTGACGTTCACGCCCGTCGCCATCGACGACCTATTGGCTTCGACAGGCGCGCCCGCTGCCGCCATCCAAACCGCCATTCTGGAATTAGAAATCACCGGCGAGGTCCAGCGTCTGCCGGGCGGGCGGGTGGTGCGAACAATTGATCATGAAAGTATAACTGCAAAATTTCCTTGACTTTATGCCCGTTATTTAAATATCTTAAGGGCAGTAGAATAAGTTTATAATTGATAACAAAGAAATAATTAACCTTAAACTCAATGGAGAAAATTAATGGCATTATTAACATCTATGACAGCAGGCACCGGAACAGACGGTGAAAATCCGCTTACGGCGCTGATTAGCGAAATAAAGCTGATGCTTGAAGAAACCGGTCTTGAGCTGAAAAAAAAGATGGATCTTCATTTTCTTCAAAAAACCATGGGATATATGAACCCAGCTACAGAGGCCGAGGAGCGCAAGAAACCGTTCCATTTTAAAAATCCAAATCGCACCGCCTATCTTCAAACAGATATTCTCGCGTTTTCTGATGAGAGATACCAGGAAGACGACCGGCTGCTTCTTGCCCTCAGTGCAATCGAGGTTTTACCCGTGCTATCTGAAGCTGATCAGATCAGAGTTGGAGAAAAATTGGTGGAAAGCATGGTTCAATGGAGCCACGAGCAACATGCTGTAGCTACAGTCAACGCCCCAGGTATTCTATCCCTCCAGCCAGAACGAGGTTATACGGTTAACCTGAAACTGCCGGTAAATCCTGTTTGGGACGCATTCCAGGAGCAATGGCCGGAATTTTCTTCAGGTGCGCAAATCGCTATGGCTAAAAAATACAAAGAAGTTGATGCAAACCCTACTGATGGCTCAAAGCCATGGTCTAAAAGGGCTATTTTTGTGGCAACCCCTAAGGCAACGGGTCGCTTGATAAGAGAAGCTCGTGTAGAGCCGTCTTAATATTTATAATAAACAATAGTCCGACCCCATTTTTAAACTTCGCGTTTAGAAATGGGGTTATTTTTTGCCTTAAATCATAATTCGATCTCTATCATAATTAGGGTATACGGGGACTTTGATAATTGGCCTAATTAAGCGCTTAATAATTTTTTTGTTTGACAGGCGGCTAGGCAATCACTTATAGGGCGCCCCTACCGCCCCCTTACCCGGAACACGAATGCCCCATAACCTCGTCATCGTCGAAAGCCCGTCAAAGGCTAAGACCATCGGTAAATATCTCGGCCCCGGCTATGAGGTTTTGGCGAGCTTTGGCCATGTGCGCGACCTGCCGCCCAAGGACGGCTCGGTGCGGCCGGACGAGGATTTCGCGATGGAATGGGAACTGGGCGACCGCGCGGCCAAACCGGTGCGGGATATTCTGACCGCGGCCAAGGCCGCCGACACCATCTTTCTCGCCACCGACCCGGACCGGGAGGGTGAGGCCATTTCCTGGCACCTGGAACAGATCCTGCGGGACAAGAAACTGGACAAGGGCCGCACCATCGGCCGCGTGACCTTTAATGAGATCACCAAGGGCGCGATCCAGGCCGCCTTCAAACACCCGCGCGAGGTAAATGCAGAGCTGGTTGAAGCCTACCTCGCCCGCCGGGCGCTGGATTACCTGGTGGGCTTTACACTCTCACCTATATTATGGCGCAAACTGCCAGGCGCGCGTTCGGCGGGGCGCGTGCAGTCGGTTGCGCTGCGCCTGATCTGTGAACGCGAAACCGAAATCGAAAAATTCCGCGCGGAGGAATACTGGACCATCGAAGCCACCATCGCCGCGCCGGACGGTTCAACCTTCCCCGCCCGCCTGACGCATTGGGAAGGGCAGAAGTTAGAAAAATTCTCCATCACCCGCGAAGCCGAGGCGCGCGCGATTGCGGACAAACTGGTAGGGCAAAGTTTCACCGTCGCGGCGCAAACGAAAAAAGAAGTGCGGCGTAATCCTGGGCCGCCATTTATTACTTCGTCGATGCAGATGGAATCCGCACGTAAACTCGGCTTCGGCGCGCAGGCGACGATGCGATTGGCGCAACAATTATACGAAGGCGTCGACATCGGCGGCGAAACCGTCGGCCTGATTACCTATATGCGTACTGACGGCGTTCAATTGTCTGAGGAAGCGATTGGGTCTTGCCGTTCGATGATTGACCAAATGTACGGGCAAGATTATCTGCCCGCCGCGCCGCGTGTTTATGTCAGCAAAGCCAAAAACGCGCAGGAAGCACATGAGGCTATCCGCCCCACCGATTTGCATCGTCATCCGGATAAAGTGAAAAAATATTTAAACGATGACCAGCTCGCTTTATACGATATGATCTGGAAACGCACATTGGCCGCGCAGATGGAAAGCGCGGTATTGGATCAGACGACGATTGATTTATCGGGGCCGAATAATTCCACGCTGCGCGCGAGCGGCAGCGTGATTAAATTCGACGGCTTTTTAAAAGTTTATACCGAGGGCAAAGACGACGTTACAGACGGCGCCAGCAAATCCGAAGACGATGAAAACCGCCGCTTGCCCAGCCTGAAAGACGGCGCGGTCTTGCCCGCGAAAGAAATTTCGCCCGAACAGCATTTCACCCAGCCGCCGCCGCGTTATAGCGAAGCGACGCTGGTAAAGGCGCTGGAAGAACTCGGCATCGGGCGGCCATCCACATACGCAAGCATTATTAATGTCCTGCAGGAACGCAATTACGTCGCGCTCGACCGCAAGCGGTTTATTCCCAGCGACCGCGGACGAATCGTTACGTCGTTCCTGGAAAACTTTTTCCACAAATATGTGGAATATGATTTCACCGCGGGACTGGAAGAACAACTGGACGACGTTTCCGGCGGGCGTTTGAATTGGAAAAAACTGTTGCGCGATTTTTGGGGTGATTTTTCCGCCGCGATCGACAGCGCGAAACCGCTGACGATCACGCAGGTGATTGATACGCTGGACGCCGAACTCGAAGCGCATTTGTTCCCGCCGCGCGCGGACGGCACGGACCCGCGTAAATGTCCGCTGGATGGCGGACGGCTGGGTTTGAAACTCGGACGGTTCGGCGCGTTTATCGGCTGTTCGAATTATCCCGAATGCGAATACAAACGCCCGATGAGCGTCGGCGAAGGCGGCGCGACAGGTGAAGACGGCGAAAACAACGGCCCGCGCGTGCTGGGCACGCATCCCGACACGGGTGATAATATCGAAGTCAAAATCGGGCCTTACGGCCCCTACGTTGAAATGCCGGGGCCGGAAGGCAAGCCGAAACGCGCGTCCTTGCCGCGCGGCGCGAAGATTGCGGATCTGACGCTGGAAAAGGCGGTTGATTTGTTGTTGCTGCCGAAAGACTTGGGCATCTTTCCGGAAACGGGTGAGAAAATTTTGGCCAATGTCGGGCGGTTCGGCCCCTATGTTCAGGCAGGTAAAATTTTCGCCTCCGTGCCAAAAGGCGAGGATATTCTCGAGGTTGGACTCAACCGCGCGATTGCGCTATTGATGGATAAGAAAGAAAAGATGAAGCCGCTGCGCATCCTGGGCGAACACCCCGAGGGCGGCGAAGTCGGCATCTACGCCGGGCGGTTCGGACCCACCGTGCGGCACAACAACAGGGAGGCGAATTTGACACGCGTAGTTGTAATCGACGATATCACGCTGGAAGAAGCAATCAAATTGCTGGCCGAAAAAGGCCGCGCGCGGTTGGGCACGAAGACTAAGCCCGCGAAAAAGGCGGCGGCAAAGAAAGCGGCCCCTAAAACAGTGGCAAAAGTTGCCGGTAAAAAACCCGCGCGCGCGAAAGCGAAGTAACCGTTATTACGGTTTTGGCTGACCGCCGCCCGGGGTGCCGGGTTTATGATCGCCTTGATTGCCGCCACCAAAGCCCAAACGGTCTTTTAACCATTGCCCGAGACGTTTTTTGGGCTGGATATCTGGTTCCGGCGCACGGGGATATAAGGCAGGCACAATTTCATTTTTCCAGATCGTATCGAAATGCTGCTGCTGCATTGCGGGCTCCAAGACGGAAAACGGGATGGCGTCGCGGTTTTCCAAATATTCTTCCGATACCAGCCGCGCGCCGCTCGCGCATAAATCCCGCAAAACACGGTACCATTCTTTTTTCAGGATTTCGTTTTTCTGCTGACTTTGCTCATTTGTTTCTGTCCATACAATTAATCGGTTCGTATGTTCGTAAATCTTTGGTCCGCCAAATTCATCAAAGAAAATTTGGGCTGATTTACAATCTAATAACCGCTTGAATAAATAATCTTTAAACTCCCATTGATGATCCAGTGCACAAATTTGCGCAGAATAATTTGTGTCATAATTGTTAAAACCACCGGAAATCTGGGCATCAAATTTCCTTACCCGCCACAGCAAAACCGCAAAATCTTTCAACGCCGCATATTGCCCACGGTTGGGATCGGACTGATCATCCGGCGCGGCATCCGGGTTTTCAATGTCCGCGATCAGGCTGCGCATTTGCGGTGCTTCGGCAATCTCGTCTATGCTTTCTTGCATGTTCATGTCACAATCCTTACCTCGGCGCCAGCGGTGGTTCAACAGAGCGCTGATGGCCAACGCCGCTGAGGTGCAATTTTTCTTTCATCCAATTTCCAGCACGACGCACCGGGCCTGGGAAAAGCGTCGGCTCAACCTGATGTTTCCACAAAAACTCAAAATGTTTCCGTTTATCTTTATCAGCATAAATTGAGAAAGGCGCGATGCCGGGCTTTTTATTCAGCCATTTTTGCGACACCAGCGTAATTTCCCGCGCCGCCAAAAAATCCTGCACGATTTTCCCATGTTCGGCCGTTATGATTTGCACGTTTTTTTCTTTTTGCGCAGGATCCGGCAAGTCTCGAACCCATTTCCCATGAACACTTGCATAAATTTCCGGATTTCCTTGGTCATTAAAGAAAATCTGCGCATCATCACTTCGGATCAAATCCATAAACAAAAAATCTTTAAATTCAGCCCGGTCGGCAGCCAGGTTTTTGGTGAATGCCAGCCCGCCAAACTCGTCATCCCCCCAAATTTCGGTGTAAAACGCCATCGACTTTTGCAACGCCTTGGCGCGGTGGGCCAGGTTGGCGAATATGCGGTTTTCCGGGTCGGGGTCGGTTTTATTCGCGGGTTCAGGCATGGCTTCAATCGCGCTAATCAGGCTTAACATTTTACTCTCCTCCGCAATCGGGCGGATACCGTCTGGTTTTATAATCATGTATATCCTCAAGATTATACGCGAATGTACGAAATTTCCGGCCCAAAAGTCAAATAATCTCAACCGGAAATACTTGCGCGCCGGGGCCGATGCGTTAGGCTGTGGCCCATGCGCCGCAAAAAGCCCGCCCCAAAAGCCAAGCACCCCAAGGGCGGCGGCAGGCATCATCCGAAAAAACCCGCCGCGCGCGCGCCGCGTGAGCGCAAATCCGAAATCTATGGCCTCGCCGTGCAGGACGGGCGCGCGTGGCTGCTACAGCCCATCACGCGGCGGGATAATAATGTTTATCAATTGCTGGACGGCAAAACGCGCGGCGTTGCGGAAGGCGACATCATCCGCGCCACCGTCGTCGGCCCGCCGCGCGGGCGGCATCAGAATGTCAGTTTTGAAGAAAAAATCGGGCACCAGAATGACGCGGGGATTTTCCATACCCTGGCCGCGCTGGCGCTCGATCTGCCCCGTGAATTTTCCGCCGACGCGATGCATGAGGCGGAGCGCGGCAGCGTCCCCACGCTCGGCGACCGCACGGATTTGCGCGATGTGCCCCTGGTCACGATTGACGATATCGACGCGAAAGATTTTGACGATGCCGTTTACGCGGAAAAAACCGCGCAAGGTTTCCGCCTGATCGTCGCCATTGCCGACGTGGCGCATTATGTCGCCGCAGGCGGCGCGCTGGACAAAGAGGCATTCGAACGCGGCAATTCGGTTTACTTTCCCGGGCATGTGATCCCAATGCTGCCGGAGCGGCTATCAAACGGTTTGTGTTCCCTGCGCCCACACGAACAGCGCGCGGCGCTGGCGTGCGAAATGCAAATCGACGCGCAAGGAAATGTGAAATCGTGGAAATTTATCCGCGCCTTGATGCGCTCCGCCGCGCGCCTGACGTATCGGCAAATGCAAGACGCCGCGAATGGAGTTTTGGATGACACGACGACGCCGATTTTGGATACCGTCATCCGCCCGCTCTATGATTGCTATCACGCGCTGCTCAAGGCGCGTCATGCGCGCGGCACGCTGGATCTGGACTTACCAGAATATAAAATCGTCTTTGACGACGCCGGACATGCGGATGCGATTGCGCCGCGCACGCGCCTCGACAGCCACCGGTTGATCGAAGAAATGATGATCGCCGCGAATGTTTGCGCGGCGATGGAATTGAATAAACACAATGCCCCTGCCCTGTACCGCATTCACGACGCGCCCGATCCGATAAAGCTGGAAGCCGCGCGCGAGATTTTGTCCAGCCTGGGTTTCAATCTCGTCAAAGGCACGCCGCAGCCGCGCGATTTCATGCAGATTTTGGAAAAATCAAAAGGCCACATTGAATCGCCGCTAATCAACCAAACCATTTTACGCACACAATCGCAGGCGATTTACACGCCCGGCCATGCGGGACATTTCGGCCTTGCGCTCACGCACTATACGCATTTCACGTCGCCAATACGGCGGTATGCGGATTTGATCGTGCATCGGGCGTTGATCGCCAGTTTAAAATTCGGCGCGGAAGAAGCACCGCAACGCAGCCGCCTGGAAGAAATCGCCACCCACATTAACGTCACCGAACGCCGCGCGATGGAGGCGGAACGCCAGGTCATGGACCGCTACCGCGCCAGCATGATGGCAGGCATGGAGGGCCAGATTTTCACCGCGCGGATCAGCAGCGTGACGCGTTTCGGCGCCTTTGTGACGCTGCCCGAGTCCGGCGCGGACGGGATTATTCCGATGCGCCACCTGGGCCGCGATTATCTGACGTTCCAGGAAGGCAAACCGTACCTGGCAGGCCGCAACGGCAAACCTGTCTGGCGGCTCGGCCAGATCATCAGCGTGAAATTGCTGGAAGTCACGCCGATTTCCGGAGGGCTGGTTTTTGCCGTGGCCGAAGCGCCAAGGCCCTTGCCCAATGCGCCGACATCTGTAAAATCCGCCCCTAAATCCGAACGAAAATTCAGGAGACCCAAATCATGATCCGCCGCGCGATTGCTTTATTGACGCTTGCCATTACCCTGTCCGGCTGCACCTATTTCGGCAGTTACTTTGAAGTACAGGAACTCAATAAGGCCCAGCCGAAGGGCTCGCCTTTCGCCCAAGCGCTGACCCAGCAATACAAAGACCGCGCGAATTACAGCCAGAATATCGTTTATAATTACGACCAGGCTTACGATAACGCCGAACGCGGCCTGACAGCAGCGGATGGCGCGCCGCCTGCGCCCTATGTGCTGCAAAACTTTAACATCCCAGTCGAACAACAACAAGAAATCGCCAAGGCGCGCGCGGATTTAATGAATGCATTAAATGCCGGCACGCGCGACCGTGCGCCCAAGGAAGCCGCGGAAGCGCAAGCCAAATTGGACTGCTGGATTGAGGATGCGGAAAAAACCTGGCTGCCGGAATTATACAAAGTTTGCCGCCAGGATTTTTATAATGCCTTCCAGCAAATGATCGCGATGCAAGGCGAACCGGTGGATCTGTCCGGCACGGATTTGAATGCGCAGACGACCCCGCCGGCGCCGGATGCTAACCGCTTTATGATTTTCTTTGGCTCATCGGGCGCGAAGTTGTCGCCAAGCGTTGCGCCAACGCTGGATCAAATCGCGAAAATCATTCTACAGCGCCAGCCGAAAAGCGTGCGCGTGAATGGTTATTCCGACGCGACGGGCAGTAAAAAATCGCGTCACCGCATTTCACAGCGGCGCGCGATTGTCGTGGCAGAGGCTTTGATCGCGCGCGGCGTGCCGCAAAAGATTATTCAAACACGCGGCCTGGGCAGCGCCGATCCATTGGTGAAAGCGAAAAGCAAAAACGTGCCCGCCAACCGCCGCGCGGAAATCTGGCTGGATCAGTAACCTGGATTAATAGCGCGGATGATTTATCACGCTTCCACCAATGGCCTGATCGTGAAAGTGCGGCCGGAATTCATGGAAGCGCAAAGCGATCCGGATGAAAATTTATATATCTGGTCCTATCACGTGCGGATTGAGAACGAAGGGGAAATCACCGTGCAACTGCGCGAACGTCATTGGGAAATCACGGATTCTTACGGCCAAACGCGCCGCGTGGACGGCGAAGGCGTCGTTGGCATGCAACCCATTATCACGCCGGGAGATTTCTTTGAATATAACAGCGCGGCGTCGTTGAAAACGCCTTCGGGTTTTATGAACGGCCATTATGATTTCGAAGATGAGGATGGCAACGAATTAAAAATTAAAATCCCCGGCTTTTCGCTGGATAGTCATTATCAAACGGTGGTGCTACAATGAAAAAGCGAGAGGCAAGAAGCGAGAAGCGAGATTTTTTGGGAATTCCCGCGACGGCTGAATCTTTAAAATTATTATCGGAATCCTACTCACATTTTTGCCGCGGGTATCAAATGGATGCGGCGCGGATCATCCGGGATGGCCGCATGGCGGCCGGCAAGGCGAGCGGGCAAACCATCACCATCGCGCCGATTAATTTCTACAGCTTGTGCGAACATCACCTGCTGCCCTTTTTCGGCACGGCGGAAATCACCTATACCGCCGGGAAATATATTTTGGGTTTGGGCAAATTCCCGCGTGTGGTTGAGGCGCTGTCTGCACGCCTGTGGATGCAAGAAAACCTGACAGCGGCCATTGCGGATGTACTAATGACGGAATTAAAACCGAAAAACCTTACCGTCACGCTGTCCGCGCGGCATTTGTGCCTTGAAATGCGCGGCGCACAGGCAACCGGCACATATATGAATACACGCATAAACCGATAAGATTTTTACTGGCGCTTTATGATTTTACCCTTGAAGGTATCTTTGTTTTTATGGCAAAGAAGATAACTTCTTATACGAATTAACTTTTGGGAAGCAGTGAAATGACAAAAGCCGCGCCGATCCGTCCACAACGGGAACATTGGCACTATGAGCGAGACATCCCCTGGCAGCTGCTAGAACCGGCCAAAGCGGACCCGGATGTGCTGAAAGTCGCCAAGGCCGCGTCGATGGTCGAATATAACGCGCGCGATTACGGCGCTTATTTGCATAGTGTTTTTCATGATGATCCAGAGTTTCAGACCGCCGTGGAAAACTGGGTGAATGAGGAAGTTCAGCACGGCAAGGTTTTGGGCCTGTGGTGCGAGCGCGTGGACCCGACGTTTAACCATGAAAAAGCCTTTAAAATGTACCGCGAAAAGATCGTGATTAACGTTGAAGCACCGAAATCCATCCGCGGTTCCCGCGCGGCGGAAATGGTGGCGCGCTGCATGGTGGAGACAGGCACAAGCTCTTATTATTCCGCGCTCGCCGAAGCGACGGATGAACCCGTATTAAAAATCATCTGCGAAAAAATCGCGGCGGATGAGTTCCGCCATTACAAAACCTTTTACGACAATCTGAAACGCTACCTCGATAAAGACAAGCTCAATAAATGGCAGCGTTTGCGTGTTGCGCTTTCCCGTATCGCGGAAACTGAAGATGATGAACTGGCGTTTGCCTATTACGCGGCGAATGACGGCGTAGGTGAATACGACCGCAAAACCTATAACCGCGAATACGTGAAACGTGCCTATAGTTATTACCAGCCCAAACACATCGAACGCGGCATCGCGATGGTGTTTAAGGCCAGCGGTTTAAAACCGCATACGCGTGTTTTCAAAATGGCGACGAAGACGGCGGTGTGGTTTATGGGCAACCGCGCGAAACGGCTGCGCGCAGCATAACCAATCAACAGCAGAAAAACTCCATGACCCACAAAATCCCACCCGACGCAAACCAAATTATTCCAAGCTTGTCCGTAATGGGCGCCGCCGAAGCGATTGCGCTTTACACCCGTGCTTTCGGTGCCCAGGAAATGTACCGCATGGAATATCCCGGCGGCGATAAAATCATGCATGCGTGTCTGATAATTGGGAATACGAAATTCTTTTTGTCCGATGCGAATCCGGAAATGGGTTGCGCGCCATCCGCATCCAGTTTTTATGCCTATTTCGAAGATGTCGACGCGATGTTCCAACAGGCACGCGCCGCCGGCCTGGATGAATTCTGGCCTCTGACGGACATGTTCTGGGGCGACCGCATGGGTACGGTGAAGGACAAGTTCGGAATTTACTGGACACTCGCCACACATATGCGCGACGTTGCGCCGGAAGACATGACACAAGGCCGCGACGCTTGGGCTGCCCAGATGAAAGCGAAAGTGGCTTGCTAACCCCCATTTTTTCACAAAAATATGCGAAAAAATAATCAATAGAATCAACGACTTAAAAGCAAGAAATCGGCGTACATGGGGTTGTTCGTCACTTTTTTGATGCGGCTTTCCGCTGCTGATAGGCCTAAACCATCACCATCCCGCCATTGACATGAATGGTTTGCCCCGTCACATAGGCCGCTTCACCGGACGCCAAATATAGCGCCGCCGCCGCAATGTCTTCCGGCGCACCCATGCGGCCCGCGGGGATTTTAGCGTTAATGGTGTTTTTCTGATCGTCGTTTAAAACGTCGGTCATGTTTGTTGCGATAAATCCAGGCGCGATACAGTTCATAGTAACATTACGCGTCGCAACCTCAGCCGCCATGGCTTTGGTCATGCCCTCAAGACCCGCTTTAGACGCGGCGTAATTCGCCTGCCCCGGATTGCCGGTCGTGCCGACGATCGACGAAATAGAAATAATCCGGCCGTTGCGGCGTTTCATCATGCCTTTCAGCGCGGCACGCGACAGAATAAACGCAGCCTTTAAATTTACATCTAATACCGCGTCCCAATCTTCATCCTTCATGCGGATGGCAAGTGTATCGCGCGTTAGGCCCGCATTATTCACAAGGATGTCCAGCTGGCCGAGTTCTTTTTCCGCGTTCTCAACCAACGTTGCGACAGCTTCAGCATTCGATAAATCCGCCGCAACGATTACCGTTTGATCGCCCAATTCGGATTTCAGCTTATTAAGCTTTTCCATGTTTGTGCCGGAAATCGCCACGCGCGCGCCGGCGGCAGCCAGGCTTTTCGCAATCGCCGCGCCGATGCCGCCCGATGCGCCTGTGACCAATGCGGTTTTGCCGGTTAATGAAAACATCACGAAGCCTTTCGTTGCTGAGAACTTAAATAATTATCAATATCATGCGGCGTTGACAAACTATGCACGACCACCTCCGGCGCGATGCGTTTCGCCAAGCCCGCCAGGGTTTTGCCGGGTCCGAGTTCGAGCATTTCCGTCACGCCCTTGGCCGCCAGGCGTTCAACAGTGGGACGCCAGCGCACCATGCCGGTGACTTGCTCCACCAATAAGCTGCGGATTTTTTGCGGATCCGCGACGACATCCGACGTGACGTTGGCGATAATCGGCACTTGCGGCACGCGCATTTCAACCTTGGCCAGGGCTTCCGCCATGACTTCCGCCGCGGGAGCCATTAAGGGGCAATGGAACGGCGCGGAAACCGGCAGCATGATCGCCTTTTTAATCCCGCGCTCCGCCGCAATGGCGATAGCGCGGTCGACAGCTTCGCGGTGGCCGGAAATCACAATCTGACCGACGGAATTATCATTGGCGACGGTCACGACCTGGTCCTGCTGTGCTTCCAAACAGATATCCAAAACAGGTTCCAGATCCGCGCCCAGCAAAGCCGCCATCGCGCCCATGCCGACGGGCACGGCCTTTTGCATCGCATCGCCGCGCGTGCGCAGCAGCCGCGCAGTATCCGCGAGCGCGAAAGTTTCCACGACCGCCAGCGCGGAATATTCACCCAAGGAATGTCCCGCCGCGAAAGAAAAGTTAGAAAAATTCAAACTGCCCTGTTTGCGCAGCACCGCCCAGGCAGCCAATGATGTCGCCATAATCGCGGGTTGCGTATTTGCGGTCAGATCCAATTCAGACTGCTCGCCGGAAAAAATCAGGCGGGATAGATTTTGCGATAACGCATCGTCAACGGTTTGGAAAACTTCGCGGGCTTCGGCAAAGGCATCGTGCAATTCGCGTCCCATGCCGATTTTTTGCGCCCCCTGTCCGGGGAAAATTAATGCGATTGTCATGCAGGTTTTTTGGCCCCTGCCCAGCCCAGTGTCAAGTTAAAAGGCGCCTACGCCGTACGCATCAACCGATTGCCTTCAGCCCCCTCCTCTAAATGTAATTTGGGGATGCGATGCAATAGCATTTTTAATTTATCAAATGACAGAGGCTTAACCAAATAGCCGACGGAACCCAACGCCGCCGCCCGCTCCTCGTCCTTTTGATAAGCAGATCCCGTGCACATGACAACCGCGGTATTTTGCCCGGCCTCAGATTGACGCAATGTTTCCATCAATTCAAATCCATCCATGCCAGGCATGTTGATATCGAGCAACATCAAGTCAATTTGCATGCCGTCATTCGAGCCGCCTTCCAGCATGCGCAAAGCCTGATCGGCGCTTTGCGCGACCAGCAAATTGCATTGCAACTTACCGCGGCGCACAAGCAAAATGCGCGTCAATTCAATGTCCGCCTCCAAATCATCCACCACCAAAATGTTGGCGAGATCCGGCTGATCTTCAGTAAACGAAAGTGTGGCGTTATTCGTTATCATGGCTTATTCTCCACTTTGCTGGATTTCGGTAAGGTGAAATAAAAAGTTGAACCTTGGCCCAAAACGGACTCGCACCAAATGCCCCCGCCGTGCAGCTCAATCACTTTTCTGCACGTGGCAAGGCCCAGGCCCATATTCGATTGCGTTTTTACCAGCCGTTTAAACGGCAAAAACATTTTTTCCAGATATTCCGGCGGGATACCGGGGCCGTTATCATGCACGGAAAATAACCAGTGATCCGGTTTTTCCTCCGCGCGAATATGAATAGCAGTATTCAAGTCGCCGTATTGGATGGCATTGGCAATCAGATTTTGAAAAACCTGAATCAGTTGCGGCGCTGATACGGTCAGGCTCGGCAGGTGGTCTTCGGTAATCGCCGCGCCCGATCCTTTGATCAGTTGCGTTAAATTTTCACGCGCTGCGGCGGTCAGATTTTTTAAATCCTGTTCTTGGCGTTGCGGCAGGGTGGGATCATCCAATTGCGCATACATGAAAACAGACTGAACCAAATCATCCATCCGGTTCGCGGCGTTTTGGATGAAATTAAAATATTCCTCGTATTTTTCCGGTGACAATTCCTCTTCGCGCAGAATTTCCGTAAAGGATTTTATGGCCCGCACGGGTTCCTTTAAATCATGCGCCAGCGCGCGGGTGAAAATGTCCAAGGCTTCGCGCTGTTCGTTGATGCGCAATTGCTGCTTTTGCAGGACATCAATTTTATGCTGCAAATCGTTATAAAGCTCGACGTTTTCCAACGCGACAGACGTCGTGTCCGCCAGCGCCTGGAGCACCGCAAGCTCTTCTTGCGTCGGACGGCGTTGAACGGCCCAATAATTTCCGATCGCACCGATGGGTGATTGACGCCGGATCGGCACCATCGCCATACTTTTGACAAAGGTAGGACGGTAAGCGTCCTGCGGCACGCGGCTGTCTTTATAAATATCCTCAATCACCACGGGTTCGGCGTGGTTCATGGCCCAACCGCTGACGCAAGCGTTTAAGGGAAAACGCTGCCCTTTCCACAAAGGCGCAATGGCGTTCTCATCCACATAATAACATTGATTGCCGTCGCGCAGCACAAAGCTCGCACCGTCCGCGCCGGTCAGATTCCGCGCCGCATCACGGACAATCGCGGCGACCGCGTCCAACGTGCGCGCTTGCGATAGGTCTTGCACCACACTGACCAAACGTTCAATTGCGTCCATATACCAACCGGCACCCATAAACCATCCATTTGATGAGGGGGGAACGATCGCAGCGTCACCTTTGCGCCCGGAGGCGACAGCATTCGCCACAAAAGCCTGGCTTCCAAGAGACATGGGAGAGCACCCTTTGCTGCGTATTAAGACCTAATATAATTTTAAATGAATTTTAACAAAAATACAATAAACGGTTGTATTAAATTTTCAACTTTCCCGCGTATTTTCACACGCATGCATGACTATATTATAATAGACAATTGTTTCCATCCGATTAAATTATTTGATATGAAAAAATATTTTTTCTTCTTAGCGCTTCTGCCGTGCCTGTCGGCATGCATGGATATGAAATTGGCGGCGGTGAACCTGCCGTCGCGCTTTAATGATAACGCGATTCAAACCATGCAGTACGATAGTAAGAATGCATTAAATTTAGACATTTATACGCCGACCCAGGTGACCGCGAATACAAATGTCGTCATTTTCTTTTACGGGGGCCGCTGGGAAACGGGTGAAAAATCCGACTACCGTTTTATGGGCGCGCTGCTGGCTGATCATGGCTATATCGCCGTCCTCCCCGATTACCGCAAATATCCACGGGTGCATTTTCCGGCTTTTGTGCAAGACGGCGCGGCAGCGGTGGCATGGGTGGCCGCGCATTATCCGGGCCGCCGGATTCATATCGCCGGACATTCCGCGGGCGCGCACATCGGCGCGCTGATTGCCGCCGATCATTCTTATTTGAAAAAGTATAACTTGGATCCGGATTTGACGATTACGGATTTTATCGGCTTGGCCGGGCCTTATGATTTCACGCCGGCGGGCGACGATCTCGAAAAAATCTTCGGCCCGCCCGCCAATTATCCACGCATGCAAGTGCCGACCTTTATCACCGGCCACGAACCGCCGATGCTGCTGATGTGGGGCGAGGATGATAAAGACGTTGCCGCCTACAACCTCGGCCGCCTGGCCGGCAAAATCCATGCGGCTGGAGGCGATATGGCTGTCAAAATTTACCCCGGCGTTGATCATGCGGGCATGATGAAGGCCTTTACCTGGGTGGAACCGGATTCACCAGTCCGCAGAGACTTTTTTGATTATTTGGAAGCGCATCAATGAATTAATAATCATGAGAGCAGCCTGATTTAAGGCTCATGCTTCCCCCCTGGCGGCGCCATCAATTTTTTCAAACGATCTAACAAATAATCATCGCACAGAATAACCTGGCAATTTACAGGCATATTTAATGACTTTCTCACCGCCTTCATCGCGGAAAACGGTATGCGGTAATGCCCAGTCATATGATTTATAAATAACAAAATCTCATCGCCGTCTTGAGCAGCAGAAATTTCCCCCGCAGCCGGAAGCGCCTTCCCATCGGCTAAAGCGCTATGATGACGCTCCTTGCTGCCAATTCTGAATTCATATTTGGATGGATCATCGTCATTGGCAACGAGCACATAATTGTAGATCATTCGTTTCTTAAAATCGTCTTCGATCAATTCCGTTAATCCAAAATACTCCTCTTTCTGTTGCGGAGCGCATAAATAACCCAACTCCGATTTGCCATTTTCATCTAACGTTTTGCAGTGCAAAAGGCAGTCATATAGAAAATATAAATATAATTGCGGATGCCGATCCGGCGGCAAGTTTTGCTGACTGCAAAACTCATCTTTTCTGTCGAGAAAAATATCAATCGCACGCTGCACATTTTCAATATCCTGTGAAAACTTATCCGCAAGAGCTGGAAAACCTCTATCCTTATTGCTGATCGCCCAATCCCTGATCTGATATATCAGGTATTCTTCCTCTCCCTGTTTCGCGTCTCTTAACAGAATCTCGATCAGCCCTTCTGTTCCGGGCAATGAATTCTCTAAAAGGCCTGGTTCTACAGCCGATAAATAATGCGGTTCTTCTACTATCATTTTATATCTCAAAAAAATATTTCTTATCTTGGACAGCGGAGGGAGGCATCCTCCCTCCGAATGCGTGAATCAATATCCGTAATCTCTTCTATAACGTTCACGGTCTCTTGCTCTTGCATTAAACGAATCCGCTCTGTCTTGCGCATCCGCCATTTGCTCCGGCGTTCTTTGGACAACACGTTTAAAATATATTCCCACCTCTTCGGTCCGAGACGCGACGTATCGGCGAACCGGATTTCCATAAGGTGTGTATTGTTTATCTTCCCACGGCATTGCAACCTCCATTATGTGTAAGTGAATGTGCCTTGATTATCAAAGCACCTGTTCTATCAGGCTAGTCCCATTAGTTTTGAAACGTCAACCAAACAATCAAGTTGCACATTGCAGCAAAGCGCGCTATAATTCCCACATTCTTGAAAGAAAATAACTCTTGTATAAAACTTTCGCATCAAGCGACCAGGCCTAAAGGCGCCCGGCTTCTAAAGGTCATTGCAACAGCTTGGGTGTCATCATTCGTGTAGATATATTTATTTGGATCGTATTTATTCGTCTGACCGCCGAAAGAACGGATCGTTTCCGCAGCATCAGGATCTTTATTCTTAATCAGGGCAGTATCCAAAGGCGTAAAGCCAAAGCTATTTTCCGCATTCACCCAAACCAAGAAGCCATCACCCAATTCTTCATGCGCATCGCATAACACATTATGAATAATATTATTAGGCGCCCATTTCGCAAGGCTATGCAGGATATGAAACAGTTGCGCATCCGTATCGCTATAGATCGCCGCGCGTTCGGCGTGTTCAATCATAACAGCCTTGGCTTCACTCGTCGCCCGGGTAAAAACGGCTTCATTCCCGCCGATAGCGGCGTGTTGCACCAGCGTGAAAAGCGCATCGGTTTTATCGGTAAACATCGTCTTGAATTCAGGACTCTTCTCGCCGAAGGCCGCTTTGGCTTCATCCATCACGCGAGTGAAAATGATTTCGTTTCCGCTGGTGGCGGCATGTTGCGCCAGCATAGAAAGCGTATTGGTTTTGTCAGTAAACAGCGCCTTAAATTCCAGGCTTTTCTCGCCCAGCACCATCTTGGCTTCATCCATTACGCGGGTGAAAATGGCTTCATGCCCGTTGATGGCGGCCTGTTGCACCAACGTAAAAAGCGCATCAGTTTTGTCAGTAAACAGTGCTTTGAATTCCGGACTGTTCTCGCCCAGGGCCGCCTTGGCTTCGTCCATCACGCGGGTGAAAATAGCTTCATTTCCGCCGGTGACAGCATCTTGCGCCAACGTAAAAAGCGCATCGGTTTTGTCAGTAAACAGCGCTTTGAATTCCGGACTGTTCTCGCCTAATGCCGCTTTGGCTTCGTCCATCACGCGGGTGAAAATGGCTTCATGCCCGTTGGTAGCGGCCTGTTGCGCCAACGTAAAAAGCGCATCGGTTTTGTCAGTAAACAACGCCTTGAATTCCGGACTGTTCTCGCCTAATGCCGCTTTGGCTTCGTCCATTATACGGGTGAAAATAACTTCGTTCTCGCTGGCGGCGGCATGTTGCATCAGCGTAAAAAACGCATCGGTTTTATCAGTAAACAGCGCCTTGAATTCCGGATTTTTATCACCTAACGCCGCTTTGGCTTCATCCATCGCGCGGGTGAGAATGGCTTCGTTCCCACCGGCAACAGCTTCTTGCACCAGCGTGAAACCACAGTCATCTTTATTAATTAAAAATCGGCGTTTTCGATCCACCTCAAGATTTTGAAACTTTTCAGAATCAAAAATGTTCCAAGCGCATAAAAGACTGCCTTTTGCGATGGCCCAATGCAAAGCGTTCGCTTGCCCATTTATATACGGCGCGCAAATATCCAGATTATCCATGGCCAGCAAATATTTTTGTGTTTCCTTAAGGCCTTCTTTGGAAACGGCGCTGAATAACGAATAGGCAAATCTGCCGCGCTGAAATACGATGTTTGGGAATTCCGGGAATGTCTGTCGCAATAATTTATCATATTTTTTCATCGCCGCCAGCAATTCATAATCCGCTTTGGAACGCTCTTTCTTACTGACAGATCTGCCATTCTGTTTGATATCCGCGCTATTCTCATGCACGGCAAAAATGCCGTCCAAAAGGACGCTTAATATTTCCTGCTGCTGTTCGTTTAATTTTTCCATAGGTTATAGATAACTGAAAGAAACGCTTGAACGCAAATATTTTCTCTTGCTTCCCGCCGCCGGTGCGGAAGGGGTTTTGACTAAGGCTGGGTGCGAATGGCACCTGCGTACATTGCCAAACGGCTATTGCAAGGCCGGATTTGGCTTTTGCGCCCCAAGATTCATCGATAATTTTATTGCCGTTTAATGCATAATTTTTGACATATTATTAGTTGAATTGGGGGGCTATAGGGTTGTTTGTCATTTTTTGTGATTCACTGCACTTTAGCCCCGTCTGGCGAACAAAGTGCTTGCACCCCGCCCGCCCGGTATGCCATAAACCGCCCACTCTCTGTTCCGGCTTGGCAAGGCCGGGGCGAAAACGCCGCACCCCGCGGCACTAACCATAGGAGCACACATGCCACTATACGAAACCGTGATTATCGCACGGCAGGATCTGGCGGCCGCGCAAGTTGATGAACTGACGCAAGGCCTGCAATCCACAATCTCAGCCCAGGGCGGCAAGACCGCAAGAACCGAAAGCTGGGGCCTGCGCAACCTCGCCTACAAAATCCAAAAGAACCGCAAGGGCCATTACGTCCTGTTCAATTTCGACGCGCCGCCACAGGCCATCCATGAGCTTGAGCGCACGATGCGGATTAACGAAGACGTCCTTCGTTACCTGACGATCAAGGTTGATGCCTTTGAAGAAGGCCCGTCGGCCATCCTGCGTCAACGTGATGACGGTGAAGAAGGTTTTGAACGCGCCGGCAGCGACCGCGGTTACCGCGCCCGTCCTCGCCGCGACAATAGCGATACAGGAGAAGAATAATGAGCGCATTAAGATCCGAACGCCCATCGCGCGACCGCGATGAAACCCCGCGCAACGCCGTGCCATCAGGCGACGGTGAAGGTGAACAGCGCCCACGCCGCCCGCGCGGCCGCAAACGCGATCCTTTCACGGGTCCGAACGCGCCGAAAATCGATTACAAAGATCCACGCACATTGGCGCGCTATCTGTCTGAACGCGGCAAAATCATGCCCGCGCGTCTGTCCGGTATTTCCGCGAAAAATCAGCGCGCCCTGGCGCAAGCGATCAAACGCGCACGTTTCCTGGCCTTGATGCCATACGTGGGCGATGCGCGCCGCGCGGTAAACCAGAACGTGACGGCCACCGCACCGGCGGCGGCTATGCCGCAAACGAATAGAGGAGAATAATCATGCAAGTTGTACTCCTGGAACGTATCGCAAAACTCGGCCAGATCGGTGATGTGGTTGAGGTAAAGCCCGGCTTCGCGCGTAACTTTTTGTTACCGCAAAACAAGGCGCTGCGCGCGACCAAAGATAACATCGCTTACTTTGAATCGCAAAAAGACGCCCTGATGGCCGCCAACAACCAGCGCAAAGGCGAAGCGGAAGCCGCCGGTAAAAAGCTAGCCGGTCAGAAATTCACGCTGCTGCGCCAGGCATCGGAAACGGGCGTGCTGTTCGGTTCCGTCGGCGCGCGTGATGTTGCCGAAGTTGCGGCCGAAAACGGTTTTACCGTGGCGCGCTCTGCTGTTCTGCTCGACCAGGGTATCAAAAACCTGGGCGTTTACGACGTCAATGTTTCGCTGCACCCAGAAGTTCAGGTAACAGTGACAGTCAATATCGCGCGCTCGAAAGAAGAAGCGGCTGAACAATTCAAAACCGGAAAAATGTTCACCCGCCAGAGCGATGAGCCGTCCGCGCCACGCGGCCGCGGCCGCGCGAAGGCAGTGGAAGCCGAAGCCCCTGCGGATGATCAGCCTGACGTGGTGTTTCCTGAGGAAGCGACCGCGTAAACTGTTATAAATAACACTTGTTACCAAGGCCGGGGATAGATTATCCTCGGCCTTATGGTTTTTGGGCTTTCGCATCTTATTGTCTTGGTGATCGGTTTGGCGGTTGGAGCAACTGTCACTTGGCTGCTTGCGCGCGGGCGCAAAACGGAACTTGCGGCAGCGCCCGATACCCACACCCCCGCCCTGATGCAAATGCAATCGACGTTGCAACAGGCATTGCACGACCAGATGCTGAAAATTTCCGCACTCGAAAAACAACGTGCGGTAGAGCAGCAGGAATTCCGCACGGTGATCGACCTGCTCCGCACCGAAACGACGCAACTCGGCCGCGCCCTGCGCGCGCCGCAGCAGCGCGGAGCCTGGGGCGAAGTAGTGCTGGAACGCGTGCTGGAACTGTCCGGCCTCGTGAAAAACCAGCATTACGCGACACAGGTCGCCCTGGGCGCGGCGAACGATCATGTGCGCCCGGACGTGGTGGTTTTTTTGCCCGGCAAATTATCCGTCGTGATTGACGCCAAGGTTCCCCTCTCCGCCTTTCTGGAAGCACAGGACGAAAACCGCAGCGACAGTGAACGCATGACGGCATTACAACGCCACGCACAGCAATTGAAAACGCACATTACCGATTTAGGCAGCAAGAATTACTGGGACCGATTGCGCGATCTCTCGCCGGAATTTGTGGTGCTGTTCGTGCCGGATGAAGGCATGTTGTCGGCCGCCCTGCGCGCCGACCCGACGTTATTCGAACTCGCCGCGCGGTCGCGGATTGTGCTGGCTTCGCCCATGAATCTGATCGGCCTGCTGCGCACCGTCGCCTTTGGCTGGCGGCAGGAAGATGTTTCCGAAAACGCGCGCCAAATCGCGGAACTTGGAAAAAAACTATATGAAGCCGTGCAGAAATTCGGCGAGCATTACGACGCCATCGGCAAACGCCTGGCGCAGGTGATGGATGCCTATAATAAATCCGTCGGCTCATTAGAGACGACATTCCTGCCGACGGCGCGGAAACTAAAAGACGCACAAGTCGTTGATCACATGGCAAAACCCATTGCGGAAATCGTGCCGATTGATATTAACCTCCGCGCGCCGTCCAAACCCGAACTGTTAATGCGAACCGGAACCGATGAGTAATCCACCCCAGGAAAATAAACTGAGAATTATAATTGCGCCCGACCCGGTGTTAAAGGCTGTCGCGCAACCCATCACAACCATCGACGATAAACTGCGTAAATTTATGGATGATATGCTGTCCACTATGTATGAATCGCGCGGCGTCGGCTTGGCCGCCCCGCAGGTGGGCGTGTCGCAGCGCATCATCGTCATCGATCCCGTGCGCGAAGACGGCGCCGCGCCGCAGCCGATGCAAATGATCAATCCCGAAATCATCTGGCGCAGCGAAGAACCAAATGTATTCGAAGAAGGTTGCCTGTCTTTGCCGGATTTTTATGCGGAAATCGAACGCCCTGCCAGCGTGCGCGTGAAATACACTGACCCGCAAAACCAGGGGCATGAATTGTTGGCCGAGGGTTTCCTCGCCACCGTATTGCAACACGAAATCGACCACATCAACGGCATATTGATTTTAGATCATTTATCCAAACTCCGCCGCGACACGGCGATTAGAAAATTTAAGAAGTTAAAGAAAGAGGAGGAGGTTTTATAAATCCAATTTATATTGTTTTGGCGCCGAGCGGTTTTCCATGACTAATTTACATGGCGCCACAATGCCAAACATAACCATAGCTCCAATAGCCGTCGCCGCCCACGAAGAGAAGAATAAACCGCCGCAAATTTTTGCCGCCATTTGGTTTCCTGTAGCCTCTGCAATTCCATAACTCATGCCACTAGCAGAAATTAATACTCCCCCTACAACAAGCCCTTTACTGGCAGTATCCATTATTCGTCTGACTGAAGTCCTTTTGTTCATAATTCCATTCCTTCTAAAGATTGAGTTTTTATAGTTATAATATATAGAATAATTAATGCAACAAATATCCCCCCTCAAAGTCGTTTTCATGGGTACGCCTGAATTCGCCGCCTGGGCGCTGGGCGCGCTGATTGATGGCCCGCATAAAGTGATTGCCGTTTATTCCCAACCGCCGCGCCCCAGCGGGCGGGGGATGAAACTCACGCCCTCGCCGGTTCAGCAGACCGCGGAGAAATTCGACATCCCGGTTTTCACGCCCAAATCCCTGAAAACCGCCGAAGCGCAGGAGCAATTTAAAAACCTCAACGCCGACATCGCCATCGTCGCTGCATACGGCCTGATTTTACCTAAAGCTATCCTAGACGCGCCGCGCCTCGGCTGTGTGAATATTCATGCCTCCCTGCTCCCGCGCTGGCGCGGCGCGGCGCCGATTCAGCGCGCCATTCTGGCGGGCGATGCGCAAACCGGGATTACATTCATGCAAATGGATGAAGGATTGGACACGGGCGCGATGTTGAAAACTTATCCCGTGACCATTCAAAATGATATGACATCGCATGATTTGCTGATTACCCTCGCCCAGACCGCCGCGCGCGAAATCAACAACCTGATTGATAATATGGCGCAAGGCCGTATCTCTCCCCTGCCGCAACCCGCCGAGGGCGTGACCTATGCCGACAAATTAAAAAAAGAAGAAGGCAAAATCGAATGGAATAAACCGGCGAATGACCTTCACCGCATGGTGCGCGCATTAAACCCCTGGCCGGGCGCGTGGTTTGAACATCATGGTGAGAATATAAAAGTCTTATCCGCGGAAACAGTGATGGAAAACGGCTCACCCGGCGCGGTTTTACATAGCGACGGCACCATCGCCTGCGGCGAAGGCGCATTACGTATTCTGTCAGCACAGCGTCCTGGGAAATCACCCGTCGATGGCCGCACGTTCCTCAGCGGCCTGAATTTAAAATCCCGCGATGCGTTATAAAATCGTTCTGGAATACGATGGGACAAATTTCGACGGCTGGCAAAAACAGCCGAATGGGAAGGGTGTTCAAAATATCGTTGAAAACGCCCTCGCCGCTTTTAATCCGGAAGCGCCGAAAACCATCGTCGCCGGCCGGACGGACGCAGGCGTTCACGCGCTGGGGCAAGTCATTAGCATCGATATCGCGCGCGAGATCACGCCGAATAAATTATGTGACGCCTTGAATGCGCATTTGCGCTTTCATCCGATTATCGCAATCAGTGCTGAGGCCGTGGACGAAAATTTCTCCGCGCGATTCAGTGCAAAAAAACGTTATTACCGTTACGTAATCTTAAACCGGCCCGCGCCGCCCGCGTTGCTGGCCAACCGTGTCTGGCATTTGCCGCATAAATTAAATTTGGCCGTAATGCAAAAAGCGGCGATGGATTTTATTGGGCAGCATGACTTTACGTCCTTTCGTTCTGTTGCATGCCAAGCGAAAAATCCGGTGCGGCAGATGCTCGATTTCACGATCACGCCGCGTGAAGATCAAATTTGGCTGGAATGCTCCGCCCCGGCGTTTTTACATCATCAAGTCCGGAATATGGTCGGCACGCTGGTTGAGATCGGCCGGGGCCAGCGCCCGGCGGATGACATCCCCAGAATCCTCGCCGCCCGGGATCGGGCCGTTGCCGGGGTCACGGCCCCGGCGGGGGGGCTGTATTTTGTCCGCGTGGACTATTAAAATCCAAATATTACAAAGAGTTAATTTGCAATTAATCAGGTCATTGATTCGTAACGTAAAATGTGTATTATACTCAATCTAGTAAACCTAGAGGCGAGTCATGAGTGCAAAAGACTTGTTAAAGCGCGGTGCGCAATATGCAGTCAAAACCAGCGGGAACCTGTTAAAGGGTCTCGCGCTGGCGTCGGTTGCGACCTCCGCTATGGCTCCCGCCTTTGCCCATGGCGCGAAATTGAGCGACGATACCCCTGTCACGACTACGGTAAAAGCAAAAACTTATAATTTCGCCGAACCGACGTGGGAGAAGAAATACGAAACCATCCATACGGTTTTGAAGCTTTATACTGCGGCGTCGATGTCTTCGATGGGGTATTATACCGGAACCACTAAGCCAATTGTTCCCTATAGCAGTAAAGAATTTAATGACCCAAATGACGGCAACCGTTTTTTCTTTGCTGACAATCCGGGAAGGTTCCCAGATTTAAAAACATTATTTGATGCTAGTAATAATGAGACTAAAGCAGATATCCTTGCCATCATTGAAACTGTTCATGGTAGAATTCGGGAGATAGCAGGAGCAATTTGCAGTCCTGTAGATGACGGGTTTACTTGGTCTGCATATCGAAATGCCAATGCTCCTGCTAACATTAATGGAATCGTTAAAAAGATTGAAGACGATCGAGACTTCAGAAATGGTATCCTGGATGATATGAAAGATTTTTATGGGCAAATGAAATCGTCGCAAAGTGATCTTGCAACCGCATTAAAGAACGAATTTTCAGCTTATAAAAAGCCTAATCAAGATCCATTCCGTGAACTTAATCGGAAAATGATAATAAGCTTTATACCTGATCTAAAATTACCCTATATATCTAATCCCCCTCCCTCGCCTAGTGTCGGATAGTTTTAATAATCTCAATGTCCGCCAGTTTTGCCTAAACTACCTTGTTGTCGTGTTTGTCGATTAGTTCTAACTTGTTTCGCCATGGCACTCATTTCAGGATAAGGTTCTTGCCCTGGTGACGGGTTTTGAATCGGATCTTTGATACCTTTCGCAAGATTAGCTTGATAGGTATCATTAGCTTTTTGCCAGCTTGTCTCCGCCTGCAACTTTTGCCCCCAGCTATCCAAACCACCGCGCGCGCTGTAGGCTAGGGTTTGCATATAACCGCTGGCTTGCTGTTGCACCATAATCGCGTCGTCGGCGCGGCTTTCCATACGTTGGCCGATCCAGCCCATGACAAAGTTGGGCAAGAGATCAATCGCCTTGAACGCGGAATTGGCCAGCGTATAGGCCAGCGTGCCGTAAAAGATGATGTAAACGCCAAGAGAAAGATAACTGGAATCCGAGGTTGTGTTTAAATTTACCACCGTCGGCACAAATAACAGGTTGGCGATCTGAATAATCGCGTTAAAGGCGATCAATCCCAATACCAGACCGAATACCATCAACATCGGCCGGATAATCACACCTAGCAGCATCGTCATGGCTGATTGGAACTGTTGCGGCGCAAAACCCTCGCCATCGGTTTTTAAGAGCGACAAAGAAACCAGCGGTGCGGCCAAAACTGCTTCGAATAACAACAGAAACCAGCCCAAAATACCCAGCACAAAGCGCGTGAGTGGAATAAGAGTTAGAATGTATGCCGTAAAGCCGAATGAAATCAAAATCATTCCCAAAGGATAAAGCACGCTGCGGGTTGTGGTTTCGCTTGCAGTTAGGGCCTCTAACTTGTCCCGCAAACCTTGATCAACCGCCGGGTTAGGTAATACGGTTGCGCCGCCCCCGCCCAAATGGGTTTGATTTTTATAACTTTTCAGCCCATCTGCATCATTCGAATATCCAGAATCCGTTAATACAAAACTACAAGGACTAGGAGTACCATTTGGATTAGTCGCAGTTACAGGTTGATCATAACCCGGGTTGTCATAACATTTTACCACCTCCGGCGGTAAAATCAACTTAAAGCCCATTTCCAGAAATTCCTGGCCGTAAACGCCGATCCTGCCCAATGGATTCCCACCGATATCATTGGTCATGTTGGTGAGCGCGTTTTGAATAAAACTGCCCGCCTTCCCGGTTGGAGAATTGAGCGCGGAAACATTGGACGGTTCCCAAGTTTTGACGAAATTTTGAGCCGCGATCCACATGTTCTTACCTGTGGGATCGGAAAAAGGCGCGCCTTCACTGACAATGATCGGTGTGCTCACCGAAGGAACCAATCTGGAAGTATCCCCAACCTGGCCATTCGCAGCGGCAATACTCGCCAGCCAAATGGGAGAATAAATCCAGCCATGAACCTTCGCCATTTGCTTGAGTTGCTGGTCTAAACTTGCGTTATAGGTGCCAAGCGCGGTTTTAAGCGAACTTTGGAGCTGATCCATATAGCCGCCTGAACCATTATTGGTGAAAGCGCTTTGGAACTTGGCGTACTCCGCCTGTTGGTCCAGTGTCCAGCCATCTGTCCCGCCAGGTATAACCTGCTTAAGGGCATCCTGCGCAATCTCGTTGGCGAGTGGGGTTAGAGCTGTAACCAAGTTTTGTGTTGCCGTACTTTGCGTACTCATAATTGCCTGTTGTGTGGGACCAACAGCTGCCTGTATGCAGCCGCTTGAATTGGCTCCTCCCGGACAGCCCGAGCCTGAATTCGCGCTAGCCGGATTTGGCACTTGGACGGTATAGGAACCGCAATTTACGCCACCGGACGAAGTAAATGCAGTTGTGGAAGGCAAAGTGGCCGAGGGCGGTAGCTGCGTCGGCGTCGTTCCAGTGGGGCCTACGCTTTGCACAGACCCCATTGCCCCGACGGTCGTGGTTTTCGTTGATATTTTACTATTTGTATTATAAGTATCGTTCACCGCCTGACACAAAAGCACTTGGAACAAGTTTTGGGCAAAAACTTGGTTCGAATTAAGATCCAAAGGCAAACTTGCGATACCGGTCGAGGTACTTGTGCCACCGCCTCCGCCCCCATTCGTTCCAACCATACTATCCGCAAAGGTCGACCAGACCTGGGTCGCCTGGGCGCTGCCCCATTTGGCGAGGGATAGGATCATCCATTGTCCGCTGTTCAGACCTGTGGAACTGAGCGGCACCAGCAACCCAAGCGCGACAATCAAACGGATCGGCGCCCAGACGTGGTTGAAATTTTTGCCGAACGGCACGCCGGTACGCGCGGTTTCCGCAACAGCCGAAATAACAATCCACAAAACGATAATCCCTGCGAAAATCAGCACTGTAGAACTGTAAAATTGCAGCATCGCACCCAGGCTCTTTGTAATTGCACTTGGCGCAGAGGAACCCGTGCCCGTGCCGAAAATCGCGTCGATATAAGCAGAGGCGAGATCCGTGTTGGCAGGCATGGAGTTAATACCAGCTAATGTACCGCTATTCGCCCCGCCACCCGACGTCGGAGCACCCTGCGCATAGGCATGAGCAACACCGAACATCACCCGCATCAAGCCGACAATGATTGTCAGAGAGCCGGAAACCAAAACCCCGATCGCGCTGATGAAAACAACATATTGCCGCGTCACGAAAACGCGTGCCGCAGCGGCGGCTTCGTCCCTTGCATTCGTTTTTATCCCGGCCCACATCAGCTTCGCCGGCGGCAGGTTGATTTTGGCCTCTTCCATTAATTGGAATAAACGAAATTTTTTCGCACCGCTGAAAGTCAGGGCTGGATGGTCAGGCGGGATCAAACTGACCGCTGCCAGGATTTGGGCAAAGGTCTGAACCAAAAGCGCCAAGGGCAGCGCAAGGCCACGCAAAGATAAATTGATCTGCGGCATCCAAAGAAACGCGGCGACTTGCCCGCCACTTACCTTTTTGGGGCTGGTCTCCTCAGCGCTGGCGCGCACCGCGGCGATCCGGGCGGCTTTAAGTTCCGCCGTATGGGCCCTGGCAGCCGCGTCTGCCTCCGCTTTAATGCGGGCTTCTTGAGCGGCCTGTTGGGAGGCTTCATTCCGGGCAAAGATTTTACGGCCCAAATTAAGCCATTTCGCGACCTGACTGGCCGACATGCCCACAGGCGGGTTCAAAGGGTCAATCGAGCCAGCCCCCCCCTTCTTTTCCAAAGATTCACCTGTATTCGATGGTTTATCATTATCCGTCATGGCTATGCCTTCCCGCGCTATTCCAGCAAATTTAACTGAATCGCCCCTACCCGCACCACTCATAAAATTTTACCAAATTTGTGTGAATATTCAGTTACGGCGAATTAACACCTAAACGCTTGCCAAATCGGGTGATTTTTGTCTAAATGCGCCGCAGTTGGGGTGTAGCCAAGTGGTAAGGCAGCGGTTTTTGGTATCGCCATTCCTAGGTTCGAATCCTAGCACCCCAGCCACTCTCGAGTCCGAGGACGTCCCAAGAAGTCCGAAAACACCAATGAATACAAGGGTATTTTGGCCATTTAGCGTCCCAGGACGTCCGGGGAAGTTCCTTGACATCCGGTATAATTGGGGGTACCTCAGGGGGTCTCCGACTTCTTGAAATCAGAGGTACCCCCATGCCGCTTTCCGATACCGCCATACGAAATGCGAAGCCAAAAACGAAGCCTTATAAGCTTCCTGACAGCGGTGGACTCTATCTGTTGATCCATCCATCGGGTGGAAAACGCTGGCGGTATAAATATCGTTGGCTCGGTAAAGAAAAACTGTTGGCGTTTGGAACTTACCCAGATGTTAAATTGGTGGAAGCCAGGGAAGCGCATGCGAAAGCGCGAAAAATACTGGCGGCGGGTAATGATCCAGGCGAAGCCAAAAAAGAGGAAAAACGTCAAGTTGCAATTAACCACGAAAATAGTTTTGAAGCCATTGCGCGCGAATGGCATGAAAGCCGCAAGGAAATTTGGACCCCGCGCTATGCGGAATTTATGCTGAAACGCCTCGAAGCTGATGTTTTCCCGAAGCTAGGCGCTCGCCCCATCGCCAATATTAGCGCGCCCGAACTACTGTCTGTTTTGCGTCTGATTGAAAAACGCGGTGCTCTAGAAATGGCCCAGCGCGCCATGCAGACTTGCAGCCAGATTTTTATGTTTGGGATTGTGACAGGCCGCGCGAAGGATAATCCGGCAATTAATCTCAAGGGCGCGCTCAAAACACCGAAGAAAAAACATTACGCGCACCTGGATGCTGTCGATCTGCCCGAGTTTTTCCAAAGGCTGGAAACTTATGACGGCAATATTCAAACTAAACTAGCACTGAAACTGCTGGTACTGACCTTTGTTAGGACTGCCGAATTGCGCGGGATGCAATGGCCTGAAATTAATTTTGACAAGTCCGAATGGCGTATCTCTGCTGAACGGATGAAAATGCGCACAGCGCATATTGTGCCGTTGTCCGAACAAGCCGTGAAAATATTGCAGGAAATGAAGAAATATACGGGTTCCTGGAATTACGTATTTACCAACCAATTCAAGCCGATCAAATGCATGAGCGAAAATACCATTTTGTATGCTCTTTACCGTATGGGATACCGGGATCGCGCAACCGGTCACGGTTTCCGCCATACCGCATCAACGATTTTAAATGAAAACGGTTTTAAGGGGGATGCGATTGAGCGTCAGTTGGCGCATATGGAGCGCAAAAAAGTTCGCGGTGTTTATAATCACGCGGAATACTTGCCAGAACGCAAAAAAATGATGCAATGGTGGGCCGATTATTTGGACGAAGCCAGTGAAGAAATCCATTCCAAGGAAGGCCGATAACCTTGCCAGAATTAGGGCAACCCAATTCGTGCCAAGAAGCTAGTGAATCTTTGGCTAACATCTTCTCTATGCAATTCCGAAACGCTGCATATATACTTTTCTGAAAAAAGGCGTCTAAGCTCTTCTACATCAACTGAAAAATAATGCTTGAAATCAATAATCGAGGGGACGATAGCCACATCGGTTGGAAAATTTAAATAATGATATCTCGGATTAGAATTATTTTGCAAAGGGTTCATTACACTATTTGATTTTCTGTCGAAGGTTCGCATTGTCATTGACAGTTCTGATAAATGCTCTCCAGTATACACATGCTCTGCATTGTAAAGAGGTGCGACTAAAACCGAGAGAAGGTATTTATCCTGATTGGGAATGCCTGGCTCTGATCTGAACCTATTGTCCTGTTCTAAATCACAGTCTTGTGTTAATACAATGATAAGAGGAAAGGAGATTTTATGTATCTCTATATTCCCCTCACTTTCAGAAACAGATTGAATTAGGTCCACATTCCTAAAAATATCTCCCTGGGATATTCTTTGAATATTTTTTATTTCAACCTTAGTCGTTCTAATCATTGACAATCCTAGCACGCACGACAATTTTCCTGGGCTTGGAAATGCCATATTTCTTTTCAGATACAACTATCTTGTTATCTATGTTGGGCGGCTTTTTTTCTATTGGCTCTGTTGCAGAGCCAGGAAAGTATTTAGGGTCAAAGGGTTGTGGTAACTCGTTCGCCATTGCAAGCAACCTATGAATTGTCTTCTGCATTCATAATTTTACGCGTATCGTCCAATATAGCACTCTCAAAAATCTTTTGTATTCTACTATGTGCTTTTTTTGCACATTCTTTCATTTCAAGCTTGCCAAAGGCACCAATTGAATACCCATCTAAATCAAGCACAAACTGTTTCTGCCGTATTGGTGCTGGGTAATCAGGGTTTGAAATTCCATACTGGAAAGTAATAAACTCGCCGTCGAAATTAAATTCGAGGACGCTAAATGCACGTGAAATTTTTTCTTTTTCTGTATTAGCAAAATCTAAACTAGATAGAAGTGATTTATTGATTAACTTATTCCATACTAATGGATTTTTTGCGACTTTTTGTTCAATAACATTTATATAGCGCAAGCCTACCCGGTTTATATGAAGATTGGGGTATAAGCGAAATAATTCATCTACAGATGGGTAAATATTCTCCTGAAAATTCTCAAAACTTGTATATTTACGGAAGCTTGCAATGAAGGTATTCTGATTTAAGACTAAAGTTTTATCTCTATTTATTCCATGATAAAGCCAATCCCTCATTTCGGTTTGAGATGCTTGAACACTAATATTAGATGGTTCTTGGGCATTATTAGATATAGCAACTGAATGAGCTTGAGTTTTTCTCGGTTCCGCAATTGGAAATTGTCCAATAATTATATTTGCAAGACTTTGCGGCAATGAATCTGCAAACTCCGTAATGGGGGTAGGGAAATCTAACTTTAGAACCACTTCACGTATAAATGGCGCTTTATAGCTGATTGCGTCGTAGTTAGTTTCGTCCATTGTGTCCCCGCCAAACTTTCTAGTTAGCAAATTTCATACCACACAGCGTAGCAAAGTCTATAAACCTAAAAAACAATTTTATCTGATCTGGCAATCATTCTCTTGTATTTTTGGCCAGAGATCATTAATCGTAAAAGTTAATAGGCGTTGGTTGCATGGGGTTTAGCGACAAGATATAATGCTCGGGACGGGGAACCACCCATGAACGTACTAAACCAGCAGGCAGGTTTTATCCTGCTCTTTGTCTTTGCGGCAGTGATGATTTTTATCACATCATTCGCGTCACGCGGCAAAATCTGGCACACCGCGTCCGGTTTTATGGCTGCGGGCCGGAATGTTCCATGGTGGCTGGGCGCAATTTCTATCGCTGTTACTTGGATTTGGGCACCCGCACTGTTTGTCAGCACACAACAGGCATATCAGCAGGGTATCCCTGGGCTGTTCTGGTTTGTGTTTCCGAATATGTTGAGTCTGATGGTCATTGCCCCATTGGCTGTAAAAATCCGTGACTTATTACCTGCGGGCTACACCCAACCCGAATGGATTGAAAAACGATTTGATAAAGGCACCCGCAATTTATTCTTGGTGCCCTTCTTTTGGTATCAGGTAATGGCCGTCACAGTGCAACTCTACGCGGGCGGTAATATTTTTTCATTGCTGACAGGTGTTCCGTTATTCGCGGTGATGACGGTTCTCGCCGCAACAACACTGATTTACAGCCTGATTTCCGGTATGCGCGCATCCATTGTCACGGACTTTCTGCAATATGGCCTTATCCTTATCGCAATCATTGTAATTGTGCCCTGGACGATTTCAGCGGCGGGCGGTGCACAAGCAATCCTTGGCGGCATTGGCGGCGTGACAGGTGAACATAAAAGCCTGTTTGACGCGCAAGTTGCCTTCAATTTCGGCATCGTGACCAGCATCGGTTTGATATCAGGCTCATTGTCAGACCAGCAACATTGGCAACGGGCATTTGCCATTAAAAAATCCGGCCTTATCCGCGCTTACATCGTCGCGGGTTTGTTATTCGGCATTGTGCCGATAGCCATTGCCTTGCTCGGCTTCATCGGCGCAAATCCGGCGTTCGGAATTTCACTGCCCGCCGGTGTGGATGCATCCATGATTGGCGTTGCGGTGGTTCGGCATTTTCTACCTGCGTGGGCGGTAATTGCTTTTCTGGTTATGATGCTGGGCGGCCTGTGCGCGACACTTGATTCCGGCATGTGCGCCGCCGGTGCGTTATACGCCATGAATTGCACGCGCTATTCTTACGAAGAAATGCAGGTGCACGAAAAAGATGCACGCGGCGAACCGCTTACCGTAGCAGAAGAAACCATCAAAGGCATCCTAGACCAGAAAATTATCCAGCGCGGGCGGCTGGCGATGGTTGGGGTTACGCTTATAGGATTTCTGATTGCTGCGCTGGTAGTTGAAATTCCCAGCTTTGGTCTCAAATACCTCTGGTGGGTGTTCAACACAATTGCCGCCTGTGTTGCCGCACCGATTGTTTTGAGTTTCTATTGGAAGCGGGTCACAAGCCTGGGCGTGAAGGTCGGCGTTACCATTGCGCTTGTCGGCGGCATCCCATTATTCGTTTACAGCAATTTGAATGACATGATTGGGCTGACTGTGGCATCCTCGGTCGGCATCGTTGCCGTAACGGTTTTGAGTATGTTGGTGTTTCAATCCAAAGAACAGCATCCCATATAATTTGGCATCTATATTCTGCTCAATCTGCTGGAGTATTCATAATAGGCTTGGCGAGGATATCTCGCATTCCACACTACCGTTCCCCTTTGGCGTAAAGAATCCTCGTAATTCTCTGTCGATGAAAATAAATTTTTCTTTCGGACGTTATGGGACGTCCTCGGACTCTTGCGTGGTGGGCGCTGCTCTTGCCAGTATAGAAAAAAGATACAAATAATCTAGCGTTAATACCCACTAAAGTTGCGGGCAGGATATGCAATGTTGGCCAACATGCGTTGGCGCAACCTTGCGTGTCTTATTCGCCTGCGGCTCAACGACATTTTGCGCTTTGCGGGAAAGGTTTGGGGTTGCATGACGACAAAACAATTATCACGGCAACGCGTGCGGCGTCTGCGCGTGTTGGTGCTGCCGGATGAGGAAGAGGCCATCAAGGCGAATGCCGAGCATTGCGGTCTGAGCGTATCGGCTTACCTGCGGAAGCTTGGCTGCAATTATTTTCCCAAATCCGTGCTGGACTACCGCGCAGTGGTAGAACTCTCCAAACTGAATGCCGACCAGGGACGATTGGGCGGTCTGCTCAAGATGTGGCTGTCCAATGATGAACGCTTTGAAGGCGGCCAGGTCAGCCGCGTAGATGTGCAGCGGCTGTTCCAGGACCTGACGGCGAACCAGCGGGCTTTGTCGGACACGGTGAAAAAACTATGATCCCGAAACGCATCCCGATGCGCAATGTCAATGTCAGCAGCTTTAGCAAGCTAGCGGATTATATCACCCACGCCCAGGACAAGCATGAACGGGTGGGAACTATTACGGTCACCAACTGCCATGCAACCGATCCCTGGTGGGCGGCGCAGGAGGTTGAAGGCGTGCAGCGGCAGAACATCCGCAGTAAGCTGGATAAGACCTATCACCTATTGATCTCCTTCCGTGCAGGGGAACAGCCGACGCCTGAAGTTTTAAAACAGATAGAGGAGCGGTTTTGCAAGGAACTGGGCTACGGCGAACACCAGCGCATCAGTGCCGTGCATCATGACACCGATCACCTGCATATCCATGTCGCGATCAATAAAATCCATCCCGATAAACTGACGGCACTGGAACCTTATTACGACATGCCCAAACTGGGCGCGCTGGCCAGTAAGCTGGAAATTGAATACGGCCTTCAACAAGATAATCACATTCCGCGCCTGACCAAGAGCGCGGCCAAAGCCCGGGACATGGAACAGTCCGCCGGAATTGAAACTTTGATCGGCTGGGTGAAGCGCGGATGCCTGAATGATTTATTGGCAGCACCGTCATGGGAGTCATTGCATGAAGTTCTTGCACACAATCGTCTGCAAATCCTGCCGCGCGGCAACGGGTTGATTATCACCAACGGCACCGTCGGCGCCAAAGCCAGTTCCATTGACCGGCAATTGTCCAAACATGCGCTGGAAAAGAGACTTGGCGCATTCCGTGCCAGTGCGGCGCTGGATCATCAAAACGCCAAAGTGAAAGCTGAGTATCAGATCAGGCCCATGGCTTCCAAGGTGAATACCACAGTGTTGTGGCAGCAATATCAGCGGGAGCGTGCCGGTATTAAAGCGCGGCAAAGCGGCCCCGAGCGTGATGCCAACGAAGATCGGAAACGCCGCATTGAAACCGCCAAGCGTGAGGCCCGGCAGCAGCGCAGCCTGTTTCGTTTGGTGAAGGGGCGCTGGGCCAGGAATATGTTGTATTCCCATGCCAACAACAACCTGCTCAAGAAAATCCGCCGGATCAACGAGGATTACATCAAGAACCGCCGTGAGATGTATGCCGATAGTAAGCGACTAATCTGGTATGACTGGCTTAAGGAAAAGGCTAAGCAGGGTAATACCCAGGCTTTGGCCGTATTGGCCAACCGTTATGAACGCACCTTGCCGCATAGTAATGCCAATGTGCTCACGGCAGCGGGCGTAACGATGGTAAGCGGCCAAGTTCCCACGATTAATCTTAAGATTGATAACGTGACCAAGCGCGGCATCGTGCATTACCGTGGCGACCGCCAGATCATCCGCGATGACGGCAAGGCATTCCGGCTATCCGATAATCTCAGCGACGATCAGCTGAAATCGGTCCTGCAGCTTGCAATCAGGCGCTTCGGCGACAACCTTGAGGTCAAAGGCACGGAGAAGTTTAAAACCGCCATGATGCAGATTGCCGGCAGCAACCTGTTCAACGTGACCTTCACTGATCCGGCCCTGGAAGCGCAGCGCAAGAATCTGCGGGCAGAAAGATTATCACAGGTCACCCACAGGCAAGAAACGCCGGAGGGCGTGGCGAGAAAATACATTACCGAGCGCAATGAAAAACGTGCACGCGGGTTCTCTCATATCTTGCCGCACCGGCCATATACGGACAAGGACATCGGCCAATATGCGTTTGCAGGGCTGAACCGCACGGAAAAAGCCAATCTGCTGCTGCTGAAAACCCCATCTCAGGAAATCCTGGTCAAGCCGGTGGATGACAAAACCGCCTACCGCGTGAAGTACCTGGATATCGGCAATCAGATTGACGTGGCAGCTGATGGTGCCGTGCAAGCACGCGCGGAAGGTCACGTCCGCATGCATCGGCTCGTCAGAACGCGGTGAAAGACGCTCCGACAGTCTCTCTCAGGTTAGTGATAGAGAGGTAAACAGATTGTATCAGGGCAGATAAATTGTACCGGACATATAGGTTTGCGCCTGACCACTGATCATGACGCGTTCGTCTTGCAACAGACAGTGGAACTCACCGCCCCTTTTTGAGAGTTGCCGCGCGAAAAGTTTATTTTTCCCCAGGCGTTCCGCCCAATACGGCACCAGCATACTATGCGTGGAACCTGTTGCCGGGTCTTCTTCCACAGCGTCACCCGGCCAGAAAGACCGGCTGACAAAATCGCAATCCTTACCGGGTGCAGTAATACAAGTTGAGCGACCAAGCTGGCCGAGGATTTTAAAATCCGGTTTGATGTTGATGATGTCATCCTGATTCGGGAACACAAACATATAATCACGTTTTAAATATGACTGTTGAGGTCGTGCGCCGCCTAACCCAGCGATAGCCGCATCTGGTATTTTATTGATTGCCTGTGGCGGCCATGATGGAAAATCAAGGGTCAGCCAGCCATCTTCTTTTTTAACTGTTAAATCTCCAGAAAAGCGCGTGGTAAAATGAACCTCATTTTTAGGATAAGATAGATGGTTAAAGATCACATGCGCCGATGCCAGGGTTGCATGACCGCATAAATTAATCTCATCCAGAATGGTAAACCAACGTATTTCGAATCCGTCCGGCGTAGGAACAAAAAATGCAGTCTCGGATTGGTTATGCTCAATAGTGATGACTTGCAGTATTTCATCAGGCAACCACGCTGGCAACGGACAAACCGCCGCCGGATTGCCGCCAAAAATCCGGTCGGTGAAGGCATCTACAAGATAAACTGGGATAGAATTCATTGTCTGCACCGTACAATGTTTTTGCTCGTCTTGCCATATCTATGATGGCCGAAGCAGGCATCGTTGCAGTGGTCATCTAGGAATTGTACACAGTTATTTTTTGATTACCTCCTCTTTTTGGCCCTGAATAATTTCCTCACACTTCACTACGCGCAGTTTCATCATTCCAGTGGTGTGTAGTCCGTTTCCGATAACGGTTGATCGTTGCCAAGACGATATTGCAGAAAACGATTCATCACAGTCCACGTCTTTCTCAAAACATCCTGCCGTGTTGCCGATGTGATATAAGCAGATGACCCATGGCGGGGTGCGCTTGAAGCACTTGTAATAACTTCCAAATATGGCCTAGATATTCGCAACGTATTACGCATTTTTTCCCACGCTTGCTCTCGTTCAGTGTTATTTTTCTCATCTTTTCCCCATAACGCTTTGCGTAAAGCTTCAATTACGCGACCGCAATTTGTGAGACTGTTATTCCCGTAGCGGATTGCAGAAACCAGATCACGCAGTGCGAGCATTAGAGTCGGATTTGTAACCATGAGTTTCATAAGATCGATCATATTGACATGCACACGGCCATCATCATCAGTTACCCTGCAAACGGTGGCTATGGCTGCGAGGTCTGGTGCTTTTCCTATTAGTAGATGCTCTGATCCATCAGGATATTCAGACTTGTCTAGGTGGAAGTGCAAAACCATTCCTGCTGAAAAAACAAACAAATCTATTATGGAACTAACCCAATCATATACATATTGAAGAACCCAACCTAGAATCTCTTCATTCCAACGGTTGGTTTCACATGTGACGGTAATGATCGACTTTTTGATTGTTATTGTAGCCTTTAGGTCGATATCAACCTCGTCGATCCTATAGCCTATCTGCGGCTCAAACTCTAAGTCAAAGCTGTACCAAGGCGGTTCAACTTTCCCAAAAATTTTAAACGTAGCCATATTTACACCATACCGCTGAGATGATCATACCGAACAGAATACAGTATCAGGGAAAGGTCAAGGGTTCGTTGACTCAGTGTGCATGGTTAAAATACTATAACGTTTAGCAAATGCAATGCGATAGCTTAACGCCACTCCTGAGGGCGGGTTAAATTCGTTCCAGGTATGGTTTCCGGCAGCTGACTTTGTCCCAACAAACTTGGTGTTATGTGTTTGTGAAAATGCGCATGTTGCGCTAATTGTTTTGATGCACGTGGTTTGCGACCCAGTTCGTTAGCTACATTGCGCCGTTCTGGTGTAAATAATCCGATGGATTTATTGGGATGATGTTTCCTTACCAGATGCATGGCCTGTGCTAAATCGCTATCGTTGGATACAATAACAGCACAATCATAATCATTTAGCCATGCGTCATTAAGAAAATGGACGGACAAATTAACGTCTGAACCTTTTTCTTCGGTTTTGATTACTTCGGCGTATTTTTGACCGGTAGTCGGCTTGGCCAGTGGCATCCTTACGGGATGGGTAAGGAAGTGCCCCAAATAAATCTCCATCTCAGGGATATAGGCTTTCAGCGCATCAAAGTATCTATCCTGTCGCTGTGGTTTGGATACGTCCTTTTCGGTGCCGCTAACTTTTGCGGTAAATAATTTGACTTTGTGAATTTGATTGGTATCTCTCAGGAGCAATTCAGACAATTTTTTAAGATCAAGCCATCTGTAGGGAGTATCTTTCAAGCTGGCATAATACAAGTTGAAGCCATCTATGTAGATGTTTGTTCGCATTGGCGGTTCCCAGAAAAGGCAAAGGCCTCTTGCGAGGCCCTTGCGGCCTACGGTCGAAACCGTAGGGGTGATAGAACACAAGTATAACAGATATGATTCGGTAATTGCAAGAGGTGATTCGCGCGTCCTAATAACCGATGTGATTTTGGCCAATTTTGGCCTAATTTCCTAAAACATGGCAGTTTTCTGTCAATTTTCTTGCTTTCTAGAAGGCCTGACGGTAGGTTTTAGCTAAGATTATCAAGGAAGTCGTATATGGCCGAGCAAATTACAAGCTATGTTCAGTTCAACTACGCGCCGGGTGTTCATGCGGACCCCGATCAAAGGGTTATGCCGGTTGAGAGCTGGGATGTTTCATCTCTTGAGATTCCCCCCAATGTTTATGGTTTCAGTTTTTATACGATTCAACGCATCATTTTCTCTGAATTAGAGAAGGCAGAGATTGATGATCCGTATATCGTTGGCCTTATACAAGGCTCATCCCAAAAACTTTTAGAGACTTCTCCGACCTATATTCTTGTTGCCGATGCAGCGGATATTGTTATGCGCGCACAATTGGAAGCCGGTGCGAATGGCTTTGGCGCAACTGTTTTAGATCTTAACGAAGGCGGATATGACGGCGTAGCGCGAACCTGCTGTGGCAATCTTAAGGGTTTTGGCGGCAGCTCTGGTAGCGATATGGTGATTATTACTGCGGATACACGGCAAATAGTCTGGTTGGCTCCGCGGCAAGATTCTATGGCACTCTCATCCAGTCCAGTGGATGGGCACCAAGAGGGCGGGACAAGCCCTGATCCTGCGGCACAACAGCAAATATTGGATCACGCTGAGGTTAGTAATGTGTATCATTTATTCACGAAATTATTGGAAGGTAACGCATCCACGGCCCTTTGGCGGAAAATCCTCTCTCAGTTTGAGATAGAGCATTTTGCCGACTGGTGTATGTGGAATGAAGGCAATGCCCAACGCTTTTGTGATAATGAAAATGCTCGTGCGGCCATCACGCCTGCAATTGTGCAGGATATGATGGCAGCTCATGAATATCGGCACATTCAACATTATCTCCCAATTATAGCCAGAAGAATTCCTGATACGATTACAGAAGATATTGTTGTACTCTATGGGGAGAAGTTTTCTGCTGGCGTCGGAATAAGGATTTTACCATCCATACATGATACATTTTCACTTGAGGAAGTAGCTCGATTTCCCGAAGCTGAAAGAATGGAGCTGTCCCAAAGAGTTACTGTGCCTGCCGATAATCCAGCCAGAACATTTCTGAGTGTCGCAATCTGGCCGGGAATCAGGCCGACGCCCAGAATTATGAAAGCATGGCAGTTTACGGAGGCTGATTTCACAAGAATTAACGATGAAACCGTAAATTTCAGAACTATCCGGCCGCCAATAGAGGAAGCTAGCCGTGCATGTGGTGTGCTTACGGGCGCATTGGGCCTATAAAATTTCATTTTTATTCGTTCAAAAATGTGTTGTGGTCATTGTTGAGAATAACCTGGGAATCCCGAGTTCGAATGAGGTTTGCTCTGTAAATTTTAGGGGGTACTTTCGGGGGTTCTTTATCTCGGCTCGTTTTGTATTATGCGTTATAAATCAATAAGTTGTGTAATTTTGTGAATCCTAGCACCCCAGCCATTTAGTCATATATTCCTATGATTTACTGAGAAAATCGCTAAATAAGCGGCAATTCCGCGGCAATACGCGCATCGTTATTTTTGCCAAACCACTGAGAATGGAGAATATAACCTGAAATGGGGCATTTTTCTCAGTAGGCGATTTTCAGTTTGGCGAGACTCGCCATGAGAACAAGTTGTATAGGACTGCTTGCTGTAGGAGTCTTTTGCCAACTTTTCTCATTTAAAAAAGTAGGAAATGATCCGACTCTAATTCTTGTCACTTTGCCGCCGTAACCTCAATCGCACCCTTCATCATCGGATGCATAGTGCAAAAGTAATGATAGGTTCCGGGCGTATCAAACGTCGTTGAGAAGCTGGCATCGCTATCCAGCGCGGCGGATTTGGCCTTGGTTTCAATCACCATCACGCGGTGCGGCGTATCGTCTTTATTCGTCCAGGTGACTTTGGTGCCGACAGGGACGGAGATTTTTACCGGTGCAAAGGTGAAATTTGAAATCGTAATGTCGGAAGTTTTAACAGCCTTGGCTGTATCGGGATTGCTGTCGGCAACCATCATCATATGCATGTTATGCGTTGGGGCAGGCTCGACCCGGCCGCTTTGGGCATAGGCCGAGCAAGCAGTGGTGAGGATACTCAGGGTGATGGCGAGGATGAATCTTTTTTTCATTTGTTTCTCCGTTAAGCAAGTGTTGCATCGTTGATGAGCAATCTGGGTTGATTTGGCGTTACCGAAACCGTGGTCACGCCCAGATAATTCTTCAACTGTCCGGCAGGCACGACCATCGGGCCAGGTGCTGGCGCAGTGCCCGGTGCGGGTTGCGCAAACCCTGTTGCGCGTGCGGTATGGAAAGACACATTGCCCTCCACTTTTTGGAAAACCTGATGGATGTGACCGTTCAACACGGTGACCGAGCCAAAGCGTTTCAGATAGCTAAGTGCTTCGCCGCTATCTTGGGTACCCCAACCCCATTGTTCGTAAACTGTCCACAGCGGAATATGCGCGAAGACCACAATCGGCGTTGATGCACTGAGCACCGACAAATCATTTTTTAGCCAATCCAGTTGCGCCTGGCCGAGATTACCCATGCCACCCGCTTTCAGGTCAACAACATTTACCAAACCAATAAAATGCACGCCATGGTCGTTAAAACTATACCAGCCTGCACCCTTGGTGCCTTTGCCATAGCGGTCCATGTAAAGTTTGCCGTTATCCTCATCCACCATGTCATGTTCGCCGGGCACGTAATGGGTTTCAAAACCGGACTCTCGGACCATTTGCGCGGCGGTATCAAACTGTTCGGCCTTGGACAAATGCGTGATGTCGCCTGTGTGGATTAAAAAAGATGGTTTCACGACGCTGTTTTTCAGGATGGCAAGGCCATCGCGGAAAGTGCCGCTGGAATCTGGATTTGCGGCCTTATCAAAACCAATATGGCTATCGCTGATTTGCGCGAAGGAAAAACTGCTGACGGCTGCGCCTGCGGAATCATCGCCCAATGCATCCATAGAAAATGCGGTCGGGATGCCTGCCACCAACGCCCAAACCACGCCCGGCCCCCATGCCATACATTCCATGACTTTGCGGCGGCTAACTTCCAAATCCATAATGACTCCTGCGGGTTAGGTAGCGTTCAATAATCCCTTAACCACCGACCCTGTAGTTTTATTCCCAAGATTATTTTTCCCTTAGCGGGAATAATTTATTTGCAGCCAGGGTTAATCAAGATAATATCCCCGCGTGTCCCGCCCCCAAGCCGTTGCCCGATTTGAACACCTGTGTCTGCCGCATTTGGATGCGGCATATAACTTGGCGCGTTGGCTGTGCCGCGATGACAGTGCCGCACAGGATATTGTGCAGGAAAGTTGTTTGCGTGCCTTCAAAGCAATGGGGCGGTTTGATGAACAGCATCCACGGGCATGGCTGCTGACGATTGTGCGTAATCAGTCGTATAACTGGCTGAAAAAATCAGCGCGGCAGGTGCGATTGGATGACTTAGAAGATGATACCCTGGTTGAATTGTCAGATGCCACCGATACGGCAATAGAAACGAAACAAGACATTGAAGCTGTTCGTGCCGCTATTGCTGAATTGCCGGAAGTTTTCAGAGAGGTAATCGTGTTGTGCGATATTGAGGGTTTGCCTTATGCTCAGATTGCCAAGATTATTTCTGCACCGATTGGCACAGTGATGTCGCGTCTGTCGCGTGGACGTGGCATGCTCAAAAAGATACTGGTGGGGACAAATCATGACCGTTGATAAAACAGATATGACCCCAAAATACGCCGCTCTACGCCATACCGCACCGCCGGAATTGCATGACCGCGTGATGGCTGCCGTCCGGCAAGAAGCATCCATGCCGCCCGTATTCATGATTTTCTATCGGCGTTTTGCACCCATGTTGGCGTCCTTTATTCTCGGCATCGCCCTAACATTCTATGTTCAAACCATCCCCGCCACTGACCGCGTGGCCAATGAAGTTGTTGCCAATCATGTACGGTCATTGATGGCGCAGCATTTGACGGATGTGGTTTCGTCTGACCAGCACACGGTGAAGCCTTGGTTCAATGGCAAGATTGATTTTGCACCAACGGTGAAAGATTTTGCCTCGCAAGGATTTGCATTGCTTGGCGGGCGGCTGGATTACTTGGATAACCACACAGTTGCTGCGTTGTCATACCAACACGCCAAACACATCATCAACGTCTTCATCGCGCCGGATGCAGGTGATGACACTGCGCTCAAACATCTCAGCCTGCGCGGCTATAACCTGATTTACACCCGCAAAAGTCACATGGCCTATTGGCTGGTGTCCGATCTGAACGCTCAGGACCTCCAGACTCTGACCGCACTAGTAGTGCAATAAGCCTGCCTTATTAGGCCCGTAAAGTTTCTCGCCCCAGAAAAGAGTCACTTTGCTAACTTTTCTCAGGTTTAAGATTTAGATAATAAAAGGACATTTAATAAAGCTAATGCAGCACAGAATTGCTCAGGAGAGGAAGGCGACTTGAAGGATTGGAAAAGCGAGATGAGCCATGATAAAGACCACTTCCCATCAGAAATTCATGTTAGAAAAACCTTCTTAAAAACATGCAGCGATCAAAAATTAAATACTCCCAATATCACACAAGTGTACAAATATAACGGGGAAATATTTAAAGATAAAAATAAGATGGATTAATAATTACCTAAATTCATAAGAAATTATTTGACAAACGCAACTGGAGTGGCATATATTCCTACATGAGGAGAAAAATGAAAAAATCACAGGAAATAAGCCGTTTTACGCATCTTAGGGCGATTAATTTAGCCTATCCACCCTCGCGTTGGCTAAAAACTGCCTTGCCAACCATTAAGCATTTTACAACACCATTATAGCTAGCTGACCATATGGCAAATGAAAAACCAGATCCATTGTTGCTGGCAAATGATAACGAGATTTCTTTTTCTTTGAAAAATTGTAACTGCCCAGCTGGGGCTGGGTTAAAATAAAACGCGCAAATACCCACCGCCGCGCGTGGTTTCAGAACTGCAATACAATTTAAAATTGTTTTTGACGGCTATTAAGCCGGTTTGGCGTGCGCCCCGGGGATTTTTACGCCGCCTTTTTACCCCAGCTGGGCAATAATGATTAAATTTATAGCCAAATCGCAATTTTCTTATCTAGAAAGTCATTTGCCACTAAATCGGTTTTTTGGGTCAAAAACGGCATCAATTTAAACCCTGAACTTCCTTTTTTACGTTCTAACCTAATACTGTGTTCCGCTAAAACTTGATCTATGAGTTCTATTAACTCACCCAAATTTCCAAAGGGCGAAACAAAATATTCTAATAGCTGCCTATCACGAAGACTCAAACTTGTAGGCTTAATATTAAAACCAATGTAAGTTTTGAAACTGTCCCTATCAAATGAATTTTCTAACGTTTCACTGAATGTCATTCCAAAAGCATATTTAAGGAAAGAAAGTTTCAAAAAGCCAATTTTTGTAATTTTATCAAAATCGCAAGCAATATTATCTATTAAATAATCATCCCATTGCAGAAATTTATCCGCAAAAATGAGGGCTTGAATTCCCGGCTGCACCCGTTTAAGTAGTAAGGGAATTAAATTAGCGGGAGAGTTCATGTCTGGCGAGTCCATTCAGACTAAAGTAGTCCATCTTAGGTCAAATACCAAGCGTCGCGCAAGAAAAATTCCTGAAAAAGATAGGGAGTTAGATATTTTTGTCGGGAATCAAATAAAAAAAAGGCGCAAACAACTAAAAATGTCTCAAATTAGGTTAGGGAAGGCTCTTGATGTTACATTTCAACAAATTCAGAAATATGAAACTGCTGGAAATAGGGTTTCTGCCAGTACATTATTATCTATAGCAGAATTTCTGGACGTACCCTTAACCTACTTTTTCCCCAACCAAATTGCTCGACAAGAGGATGGCACTAAGAAAATACAAGCCCGACTTAAAGCTGCAGTTGAAGCTATCGATGCTATCAAAGCTGAAAATAAGCAACAAATCATACTTTTAGAAGAAGTCAAAAATTGCTTGCTGAGCCTTTTCATTATAGAGAATTGATAGCTTTTTTTAATTTTTTCCTTGTTTTCTTAATATGATCCTCTTCTTCAAGGCTTATTGGTGGGTGAGTTTGTTTCTCGCTTAGGGTTGCGATTGCAATCTCCAGCATATGCGCCGTTGTGTGAACCCCATTATCGCGCATATCGTCGATTAAATAACGCAAACACTTTTCATAAAGTGTCAAATGCTGGAGACTTGGCGAGTCTACCATTTTTATTCTGCCATTTTTTAACAAGATCATGCTGCCCTCTTTAGTGCTTCAACATTTAAATTTTCCACGAACTCTCTTAAATTTAGAACAAGGTCAGATTCTACTTTGCTTTTCTTCCGAACGTTATCCAACACTTCCTGGTTAACGGTATAGATAAATGCAATCGAGTCTTCATTCGCTGTTTGTCCTACTAAGCCTAATGGCGTCGGATCCCAACCAAAACGTAAGAGTAATTTTTCTATCCTAATATCTGAAAGAGATACGTAGTTCTGCATTCTTACAAAAACCCCAAATTCAAGCATTGCAGCCACCAGCTCCCCCGTAATATTATTTGGCTGTTTTTTATCTGGATCGGCAGCAAAACGGCTAGTCTCATAGCACCGTTCAGACCTTATTGGCTCATCTATTAGAAAGTGGCGAAAAGAATTCGCTAATAAATATGGTTTTATTGTTTGGATCAGCCTTGTACAGGCGGAAACTTCATTATCCTCTGGATCAATTTTCACCAGGTAGATCGCATCATCCGTATCATATTCATCAAATTCCATGCGACTGATGCCATCACCCCTAACCCAGCCTAGACGCTCCTTGAAGACGCGAAACCTTAAATTGTGCATTGAGGCCAAATAATGCCTATCACTCGAATTTTTGGGAGAAATTAGTCGATACATACTCGCCCCTTGGTTGCAGGAACAAGAAAAAACATATATCCTTAAGGCCGTAAGCTACCCAGGTGGGTAGCTTGACAGGGAGTGAACTATGATGCAGTCGAATCAATCATTAAATTTGATTGGGGAATTTGTCGAAAAAGTGCAACGCATCCAAAATCTTGAAGGGTTGGATATAGCCTTCAACGAAATAATGCGCAAATTCTGCTTTGATAAATATGCATATCAGCTAGTTAAAAATGAACAGTATAAAAAGCCAGATCCTTTAATTCTTGCCTCCTATCCTGAGGAGTGGGTTCGTTATTATCTTGGGCAGGCCTATCACAAGCTCGATCCCGTCATTATCGAAGGCCCAAAGAAGAGACTTCCTTTTACATGGAGTTCAATGTGGGAGGGTATAGAGCTTAATAAAAAGCAAAAAGCCTTCTTTAATGAAGCTGAAGAATTCTCTGTGGCAAACGGCCTAGGCTTCCCTATTCCGGGGCCTAATGGTTCATTTGCAATGGTTACTATGGCCGCAGCTAATGATGATGCTATCGGAGTGCAAAGAATTTTTGAAGAAAATCAACAAACACTTCATATACTTTCATTATATTATCATCAAGCCGTTTGCGAACTTTTGGCTAAGAAGGAAAATTTCCTCCTGAACGTAGCCCATGAAGATTTATCACCGCGAGAATTAGAAATTCTTAAATGGTGCGCAGCACACAAAAGTAATTGGGAAGTAGGTATGATTCTGAAGATTTCTGAAAACACCGTTCGACATCATCTCAAAAACATCCTCCTTAAGTTTAAAGTTTCCTCAAAGCATGAGGCAGTTGTAAGAGCGATAATGCTAGGCTTAATTAAACCTTAGGATTGCACACCGGTACCCAATACCCCCGAGGCGGAACGGGAACGCCATTCCGCTCGCAAAGTTTTGCCAAACCGCGATCCGACAAACCATAAAGCTTAGCGATTTCCACCATGGGTTTTTTCCAAACTAAATCATACAATTCCTTGCGATTGAGCGAATTTTGCATGTCTTTTGCGCCTCCTGCTAAATTTTCTGCTTATTATTAAAAGATGAAGTTTTCGAAGGAAATGTTGATAATGCTGAAAATTCCTCTTGCTTCAAAGGGCCAAAATCCCCTATAAGCACGCTCTGTCGGCGTCTTGACGCCAGTGCGTCCCCTTCGTCTAGAGGCCTAGGACACCTCCCTTTCACGGAGGCGACACGGGTTCGAATCCCGTAGGGGACGCCAGTTTTACATCCAGAAAAATCCAAAGACGTCCAAAAACACTAGCATTTACTGGTGTTTTTGTGTATATTGAGTCCAGTGTCGTCCCGTGACATTTTCTGAAATCCGGTAGGTTTGGGGGCATGGACGGGGGCACGCAAACGGACTGAAAGCAGGATGCCCCCATGCCCTTAACCGACGTTATTTGCCGCAACGCCAAGCCCAGAGCCAAAGCCTATAAATTATCAGACGGGAAAGGCCTGTATTTGGAAGTTATGCCCCACGGCAGCAGACTATGGCGCATGAAATACCGGTATGCTGGCAAGGAAAAGCGCCTGGCGCTTGGCATTTACGATGAGGTATCGTTAAAAGAAGCGCGCGAGAAATGCGATGCGGCGCGGAAGCAATTATCTGATGGCATTGATCCCTCATTTGCCAAGCAGGAGCAAAAAAGGGCCATTCTGCTCAATGCTGAAAATACTTTTGAAGCCGTGGCACGCGAATGGCATCAGCACAATCTTGAAAAATGGAGCGAGAACCACGCCAACACCGTTATGCGACGGCTGGAGGCTGATATTTTTCCAAAGATTGGTAAGCTGCCAATTAAAGATATCACTGCTTCCATCCTGCTGCCCTCTATCAGAGCCATTGAGAAGCGGTCGGCCTTTGAAATGGCACGGCGGTCGCTCCAGTATTGCACTCAGATTTTCAGTTACGCCAATATAGTCAGCGACCACAAAACCAACCCTGCCAGGGATTTAAGCGAAGGCAAGGCATTGAAGCCTTTCAAACGTGGCCATTATGCCGCCATGGAGGCCAAAGATTTACCTGATTTCTTGATCAAGCTGAGTCACAACGAAGGCCGCCTGTTCCCGCAAACGCGGATGGCGATTGAATTAATAATGCTGACCTTTGTCAGAACAAGCGAATTAATTGAGGCAAAATGGAAGGAATTCGATTTCAAAGAATGCATCTGGATTGTTCCGGCAGAGCGCATGAAAATGCGTAAACCGCATATTATTCCCTTGTCAAAACAAGTCTTATCTATTTTACACCGCTTGAAAGAATACAGCGAACACAGGGAATATATATTTCCCAGCCAACGTGATCCTCGTAGTCACATGAGCAACAACACCATTCTGGTCGCGTTGGATCGCATGGGTTACAGAGGCCAGCATACCGGACACGGCTTCCGCGCGCTGGCGATGTCCACGATTAAAGAAAAGCTGGGCTACCGCCATGAAGTGATTGACCGCCAACTTGCCCATGCCCATAAAAGCCAGATTGATGCCGCCTATGACCGCGCTAAATTCTTGGATGAACGCAAAAAGATGATGCAGGACTGGGCGGATTATTTGGATAAGATTGCGACGGGCGATAAGGCGGCTGCGTAGTGTTGTATATTCAGTTTGTCAAAAAAGATTTATAGAGGGGGGATCGCACATGGCTGATAAATCACGGGAAAGATTTTGTCAGCAGGCGCTTGACGTTCTTCAAATTAAGAAATCCAAAGATATCAAGGTGTTTAAAAAATGGTTTTTTGGTCTGCCTCATTATTATGAGGCATTTAAACTCTCTGACCGCAGAACCTATCCAAGTACTTTGAATGCCCACCATGTCATAATATCCAATGCGTTAAAAGATGCAAAGAAATCCTTCTTTTTTAAAAATGGCAAACTCGCCCCCAGTAAAAGTGAGGAAATTACTTTCTATGAACTGCGCAACATGGTTCTCAGGAATCTCGATTTGGGAAGATCGCAGGAGCAACGCGAACAGAGATACTATCATCATTTAGAGGATGCAGATTCGTATTTGCTCCATGTGTTGCAATATATTTCCACCCTTCATGATTGGGTGAAAGGCGAGATGAAACGATATAAGAAACAAAAAACTATGGGGAGAGGAAGAACAAAGGGCGGAATTATACAATCAAAGAGACTATTTTTAGATGAGATAAAGAATGCCTATGACGACTTCATTGAATGGCGGGCAGATAAATTTCCGAAAACACCAGAGGGATTCCTCGCATATAAAAAATGCCTGCTTACCTTTGCCTGTATCTGTTCTCAAAGCGTGGGAGAAGATATTCGGCCCACCACCATGAAGGAGCGGTATAATACTTGGTATGATAAAAAGTCCGAGAAAGAAAAATTCATGAAATGATTAATTCTTCTGTGCATCAAAAGATTTCTTGAGCGCGCGAAATCGGCTCCAGTGAAGGCTCTTAACCTTCAATAGGAGCGTATTAAATGCAGTCGGAATCGAGAAAACCAAGTACTTCGCGCTTGGAAAACTTCGCGGGCAATATACGAATCTTGCGTAAACCAACTGTTTTAAGGCGTACAGGCTTAGGCAACAGCATGCTCTACAGTCTGATGTCACAAGGATTATTTCCACGTCAGATTAAGTTGGGGCCACGTGCATCCGGCTGGATTGAATTCGAAGTAGATGACTGGATCGCCGCGCGGATTTCCGACAGTCGTGGCAAATCGGTCTGATTTGGATCAGTAATCCAAATGACCAAACGTAGGCGGACTTATAATCTGGGCCTCATAAAGGCAACATTGCCATATTCGGTGAATGAAATCACCGAATTGCTGGGCGTGCATAAAAACACAGTGAGTCAATGGTTTGAAGACGGACTGCGCGTGAATCAAGACAAACGCCCGTGGATTGTTAGGGGCGATGAATTAAAATGCTTTTTGGGTGCGCGGCAAAATAGCAGAAAGAAAAAATGCCGTCTGACAGAATTTTATTGCCTCAAATGTCATGATCGCCGTGAGGCGTATTTGAACATAGCGGACATCATTTTTGAAAGCCCCACCAAATTACGTCTCAAGGTTATTTGTGCCGTATGCAGCACACGGATGAATAAGGTGCAAAACACCAATAATCTGGAGAAAATTCAGGCGGCCTTCAATATCCAGAAGCTGGAGGGGGAACACATAATAGAATGCATCGATCCCAGCCTTAACAGTGACAACGGAGAAACAAAATGAGCAGACCCAGAACCAATGACAAGAATGACCGGATCAAACGCGATCATCTGATCTGGCTGAAAGAAGCCAAACAGCGTGCGGCGACCACGGTTGATCGTACCAGACATGCGATTGATCGGTTTGAGGCATACATAAAATACAAGGATTTCGGCACCTTCAATAAAGAACAGGCGATGGGATTTAAGAAATTCTTGTTGGCGCAGAATGCCAAGCGTTCTGGTGAACCTATGAGCATCTCCACGATTCATCATATTCTACAAGCCATTCAAGAATTTTTACGGTGGCTGCATGAGCAGCCAGGGCACAATCGCCGCATTAGGCTGACGGATATTGATTACTTGAACCTGACCACTGGGCAGGAACGTCAGGCACATGTAACCCCTCCCAAAGCCTATGCCACTGTTGAACAGTACCGCACTGTGCTGGCAGCCATGCCCAATACCACCGAGGTTGAGTGCCGAGACAGGGCATTGCTAGCACTTATGCTGCTTACCTGTATGCGTGATGCGGCGGTCATATCCCTAAAATTAAAGCATATATCCCTTGAACATCGCCGCGTATTTCAAGACCCGCGCCAGGTCAAAACAAAATTCAGCAAAACAATCACCACCGTCTTTTATCCTGTGGGGGAAGATATTGTGGATATTATTCGTGAATGGGTAGATTTTTTAACCGTGGAAAAGAAATTTAGCCCCAATGATCCATTATTCCCTAAAACAGTCATGAAAATTGATGCTGGCGGAGATTTTTCAGTTCAGAATCTCAGTCGGGAGCATTGGGCCAACGCCACACCTATCCGCAAGTTATTTAAGGCAGCATTCGCTCGGGTAGGACTGCCATATTTCAATCCGCATACAATGCGTGACACATTAACGCACCTTGCGTATCAATCAAAACTCAATGCGGCGCAATTCAAGGCTTGGAGTCTAAATATGGGCCACGACAAACCGTTAACGACATTCAATAGTTATGGGAATCTCTCTCTTGATGAGGTCTCAGAAATTATGAGCGATCTGCGTCAGGCTCAGCAAAAACCCGCTGTGCCCGATGATCTTGCCGTTAAAATTACTGAGATTCACGCCATGCTGAAAGCACGGAGTTAAGTCGGCCTCATCATCAGATAGGCATGTTGTTCACAATAAATTCGTGCTAATTGAGGCTGTGTTAAATCTTTTAATTTATCAAAATTAGGTGCGTTGGCCATAAATTCTAAAACCTGTTCTCTGGAAACATTTTGATAAGATTCATAGAAAAAATCAAACCACCCAATGGGATCTTTTATTTGATGTGATGTCTGTTTATGGACACCAAAAAATGTATCCGGATGTTTCTGATATGCTGCAAACTCTATATCGGTTATAGGGCAACGGGCATGAATACGAGTACCGTCATGAAGGCGATAGGTTCCATGAACCATTTTCTCATGCTGCATTACAATTGCATCTTCAAGCACTCCTGGGACATTTACGCCATCTGAATTTGGAATTAAATAAGTTCCACCAATCAATAATCTAGGCCTCCCAATATCATTAAATTCTAAATCTGGAATCTCACCATCAAACGTTGATGGAACCTGCTGTTCTTGCATACTCTTTATTAAAGTGTGCATGGCAATATGTTTGTCACGCGCATCCACGGCCTCTATTAAAGAGGGGAAGCTGGCGCCTAACTTGAACTCTGGAATTTTGAAGCCCTCAGCGAGCAAGGCAACCCGAAAATCCTGGCTATTTGGATGGTGGTGATATGGCATGTTGGTCACAAATACATAAGCCTCTGGAGCCGGATATTTTCCAAATTTTAGTGTAGTTTCACTTCTTCTTATTTGTGCCATGGCTTCTTTTAAACATCCAATTTCATCATCGCCCTTGGATACATCTGGGACATTAATATCAATGAATACCACTCTTTTATATGCTGCTCTTTTCTGTAGAGCATTTTTAAGTTTTGTTTCAACTTTGATATTTTTGTCCGGATTGGAATTATTTACTGCGTCGCCTTTGGATTTTGCTTCAACCGAGAATTGCTGGCCCGATTTTCGATGTGTTGCGTTGAATTCACAATGCTTGGTTGTATGGTCTGTGTCATCTTCCAGTTCAAGGTCGAAGCCAGCGCGAATAAATGATGCCGCAACAAATAATTCATAATATGCGCCATAAAAATGGTCAGAATTTTTTAATTTATCAATAAATCTTTTTTGTAATTCAACATTGTGGGCCAGTAAAAACAAATGATACGCGAGGTGGAGGTATGCTGATATCGCTCCCGTCATCTGCCCAGAATATATCCCCTTTTCATTCTTTGGTGCAGATTGCTGATACATGCAGAGATCATGATACCATCTTAAAATTGGATGCCGTTCTTGAGGGGATTTTTTGATTTCAGTGTCACCCCACTCTGGCCCGAGGACAGTTTTTATATAATCAAATAAAAAATCATGAAATGTTTTCCATTTGTCGCGAGAAAAAATCGTATTCCCGACGGTCACTATTCTGTGGCCATTAGATTCGAACGAAACCGTGGGTCGCCCTAAACCTTGCTGCAAGTTGCGTTGTGCGTTTTGTGCTTCGTGTTGTTTTATGGCGTGCAAAACCTCTGGTGAAAGGACTTCGCCGGGATAGGGGCTGCGCATAATTTTATTCATGCAGCATTTTTTATATTTTTGACCGCTATTGCAAGGGCAACGGTCATTACGACCAATTTTCTTTTTAGGCATGATTACACTCTTCGGTAGCCATCAAACGATTTATAGCAGTATATATCCATATTTTGTAGACGCGAACAAAATCCGGTGTCAGAATATGAGACATGGGTATGCCAGAACATCCAAATTTTGCACCTGCTGAACTAGAAGAAGCAGCGCCGTTAATCTATACAAATTGGACAAACTTTAATGCTGATAAAGAGCTATCGCGAACAATAGAGTTTGGAGTTTTTGCTGATGCCAGAATAATTGGCCAATCTAAATTTGGCCCTTATGACTTTCTGAATACCCTTGCATCTGCTGTGGGTAACGGTTCACTTACGCAGGCAATCGTTGTGCGATCCGTTTGTCATTGGCCGGAATATGGCTTTAAGCCAATGTATAAAACTCAGGATAGTCATTATCATGGCGGAGATCATCCTGATGAATTAGCTGCCCTGATCTCGCTAATCCTGGGAATTAGAGCACAAGCTGGCTCCATAACAAGGGAGTTTATGCTGCATGGCGACCCATACGGTTCACCTACAACAATAGGAAGCAAACCCATCCCCATCCTCCCACCATTATATATCAGTCCGCGAATACCAAGACTCCGGTCAGAATATAATCTTGATGAACTTGAGCCAATTACGATACTGCCACGAGTAAATGCTGAGACAGCAAGTGTGATCGTGAAGGTCGCCAGAATGTACCAGCAGGCTGTTTGGCTTGTTGATGCACAGCCATCAATGTCCTGGCTTTTACTTGTATCGGCTATTGAAACTGCTGCAAATTACTGGGCATTGCAAAAGCACATCATCAGTGATGATTACACACTACCCGAAGAATTAAATGAAATTATTGCAGAGCATTCGTGCTCTTCATCAATTGTTGAGCCGCTTTCAAAATATATGGAGAAATACACCAAAGCCACCACAAAATTTGTTAAATTTATTCAGGAATTTCTGCCCGATCCCCCTGAGAGCAGGCCGGAAGCAGCATACTGCATTGAATTTACAAAAAATGGATTAAAAAAAGGCTTGGAAAAGATATATGATTATCGGTCTCGCGCTCTTCATGACGGGATATCATTTCCGTACCCTATGTGTAACGCACCCAGTCATTATCACGAAGAGATGCCCATGGGGGCAACACGGGCGCAGAATGGAATTTGGTCAAAGGAAGATATGCCGATGTTATTACATATTTTTGAACACATCGTCAGAGGGTCAATTTTGAATTGGTTGCAATCACTATGCTAACTTTCAACGAAGGCAAAACATGTGATGCCATCATGCGCCATCTTGAGGCGCGTGAAAACGCCCAACGCGGAGTTTTATGATTTCCGGAAAATGAACATCACAAAGCACCCGTTGAAATAGTTTGCGAAATCGGCAATCAGCTATTTGCATTTGAACATACCTGCATTGAACCATTTGAAGGTCATGTGCAGATGAACAATCAGGCTGACACTCATTATAAGCCTATATTGGATGCATTAAATGGAAACTTGCCGCCAGGAGCGTTCCAGTTGCATATTCCGGCCAAAGCATTTCAGGGAATGGAGAAACATGCCATCAAAAAGATTCATGACGTAATAATCGGTTGGATTAAACAAACTGCCCCCACGTTGCCGATCAATCCTTATGCTCACTATAAGGGTGGCGGCACGGGGCCAACTACACTTGCTGATGTGCCTTTCGATGTGTCGCTATACCGATTCAAGGCAGCACAACTGCAAGGGCATCTCAATATAATACACTTGGTTGCAGAAGATGGTGGAAAGGCACGAACTGCACGCATCAGAACGGCCTGTGACAAAAAGTTTCCAAAATTGGCTCATTGGAAACGTGATGAGGGCGCGAGGACGGTTCTTATTCTGGAAGATAATGATATCCAACTGACAAATCATCAAATCGTCGCAGATGTATTTGCTCCTCTAGCATTAGCCAGAGACGATAGGCCGGATGAAACCTATGTTGTTATCACATGCACAGACCCATGGTGGATATGGCCAATTTTGATTGATGGTAGGACTTGTTATGAGATGTTTGAAAACGGGGAGTCCCCGGGCTGCGAAGTTAATATGAAAGAACTTGTGCAGCTGACAAAGCGTTAATCGTTGCCCAGAGCCAAAATCCCACTTCCACCTAGCCCGATTCCGGCCTAATATCCGCATGTCATCCATCCATGTGGGCGGGTGATGGGGCTTAGTAACCTCTTAACTGTAGCGGCTGGGCACAGCCGTGACTGATGCCGTTCTCTTAACAAGTGATTGGCATCGGAAGTGCCGCTTCTCAGCTTCGGCTGGGGAGCGGTGGCGTATGTCCAAGCCTCACGGCTAAAGGCCATCGCGCCGTTGCTACAGTGACGGTTACTAATCCCCAGTCGCCAGAGTCTCTCTGGCGGCTTTTTTCTTATCAACTTTGGGGAGAAACCGATGAAGAAAATTTACTCACTGGCATTTGCAGCAGCTCTGCTGGCTGTCGCCGCTGCCACAGCGCATGCCGACGACTGGACAACAAACTTGCACCCGTATGTAGGCGCTGATTATCAATTCACGCACCTGAAATACAATAATGATTATGGCGTGGGCAGTGGCTTGGCATTAGACGGCAACACAATTTTAGAACGTGGCCTGAATGGTGGAAACATCCACGTGGGCGTGCGCCCAGCGCAGTATTGGGGCGCAGAGTTGGGTTATTTTGACACGACCAATGAAAGTAAGAACATCGCCGCAGGAACGACAGTTGGCCCCGGCACGGTGGCTTTGGTGCCGCTGACAGGCAAGGTGCAAATGCATGGCGCGACGCTGGATGCGATGGGCTACCTCCCGATAGTCACCAACCGGGTTGATTTAATCGCCACCACCGGGCTTGCATGGGATCATCTCAAGGTTGGCTTTGGCGGCCTCGGCAGCGTCAGCAAAAGTGAGATTGATTGGCGGATTGGTGGCGGCGCACAGGTGAACTTGTTGCCAAATTTGAATCTGCGCGGCTTGGTGCGTTATCAAACGGCGGATTTCAAAAACATCGCTGACAACGCTTGGGTTTACACCGCCGGGATGAATTATAGCTTCTAATTTCTTCACCGCCGCCAGTCAAAAGCTGGCGGCCTTTCTTTCGACATCAAACCGAGAGCAAAATCATGCGTATCATCTCTTTTATCAGCCTCGTGGCACTCACTGGCTGCATTACTGCTTGTTCCAGTATTATTGAAGGACGCAGTCAGCAGATCGTCATTAATACCAACCCGCCCGGCGCAAGCTGCCAGTTAGTCCGCAACGGCACAACCATCGCCACAGTTACAGACACTCCCAGCGGCGTGAATGTGGATAAAACCAAATATGATATTGAGATAAAATGTAATAAGCCCGGCTATCAACAGGCTACCTACCTAAACCATTCCGGCGCGGCAGGTGCTACGTTTGGCAACATTATCCTTGGCGGCGGCATCGGTTGGGCAATCGACTCCGCTTCCGGCGCTGATAACAAATACGACAGTCCGGTGAATATCACGTTGGCGAAGAAATAAAGCAGTGAACAACTGATTATTTGGCAAAGATGATGGATGGGTGGTGATTTGTTCTTCACCCATTCCCTTATTCTTTAATATCGGGTTGGTCTTTTGTAAAATTTCCCAAAATGAAGGGGGCGCTAGCCCCCACATTCACTGCCAGAACTGCTGTGAGTGATGTCCCAGATATATTATAAAGGTAAGCGAGGAAACCGCCAGTCAAGGCCATAAGAACTGTGTTGATCCAGAAAAACCATGATTTAAGGTGTATGGGAAGTTGATGCGGGGCCGTCATTTTACCTGCTGATCGTTGATTCAACTAAAGTCAGGCATAAATATACAGGACGCGGTGGGACGGGAAAGTGCTATAATGCACATAAAGTGCGCACACGTGGGCGCCACCACCGCAGGGACTGATGCACAATCGTTCCCAAGGCTGGCTTCAAAACATATAAACCCGTCAAACAATATCTGGAAAACGGATAGGACTTGTGGGAAAGTAACAATCTTATCTCGCAAGGAACTATCATACTATGACTGCCGTACAGAGTGCCGCCAATGATCAACATCCTGCTGATCAGCAGATGCCTGAAACAATTATTCCATCTATTACATTCGAAACCATAACATTCTCAGACGGGACAACCATCCATCTCAATCCTAAAGATATTATTGTTTTTGTCGGCCCTAATAATGCTGGTAAAAGTGAGGCTTTGCGAGAACTTAGTCAGCACCTATTTCCACAACGTACAGGCGTAGTCGTCAAATCAGTTAAATTGCGAAAGACAGGGAATGTAGAGCAATTGCGTGCATTTCTAAATTTGCACGCAAAGAAAAAAGACATTCAATATCAAGGCTATCGAATTAATGTTGATGATCGAACGCTAGATCGCGCGTGGACACATGATATCGGCCCTCTGCAAAACCTTTTTTGCCAGCAAATTTCTACTCAATCAAGAATCCAGGACAGCAACCACGCATCTGCTATTAATACTATTGAACATGCGCCATCCCATCCTATTCATATGCTATTTGATGATGATAAGATCGAACAACGTATCAGTGATTATTTCCGACGGGCTTTTGGCAAAGATTTGATTGTATTCCGGGCGGGTGGAAACACATGGCCTCTTTTAGTGGGTGAACGATTAGTCGCTCAGCCTGGGGAACATATGTATTCCAAGTCTTATAATGAGCGCCAATTAGATGCGGCGGTTCAGCTTTCATTGCAGGGTGATGGAATGAGAAGTTTTGCCACTGTAATCCTGCACATGCTTGCCCCCGCAACGCCATCCATTCTCTTGCTCGATGAGCCAGAAGCATTTTTGCATCCACCGCAGGCGCGATTACTGGGTGAATTTATTGCCAATGAACGACCGCCTCAAGCCCAACTATTTATATCAACACATAGCCCCGATGTTCTACAAGGCTTACTCAGTACTGCTTCGCAACATCTCCGTATTATTCGCATTCAACGTGACGGCGATGTTAATCGTGTGAAAGAATTGGATAAAGAAAAAACCAGAAGAATTGCTGCCGACCCCCTAATGAAATTTTCTTCCGTAATGTCTGGCGTATTTCATCAAAGGGTAATTATATGCGAATCTGATTCTGACTGTATGTTTTATAGCTCTATTCTTGATTTACCTGATGTGCGCGGGGAACGGCAGCCGGATGTTTTATTTATTCACGCAGGCGGCAAGCAGCGCATGGCTGCGCTTGCAGAATCTTTGTGTGCCCTTGGTGTAAACGTAGATGTGATTGCTGATATTGATATTTTGAATGATGAAACGATTCTTCAGAATCTGATAACGACGCTTGGCGGTAACTGGTCAGAAATTTTAGCTGAAGCCAGACCTCTTAGGTTGGCGATTGAGCAGAAGAAGCCCTGGCTAGACGCGGGTGAAGTAGTCAAAGAAATTCAGAAAATTCTCAGGGGTGTTTCTACTTCAGGTGAATTTCCTAAAAAATTGCGCAGTGACGTTGATGCCGTTTTTCGCAAAGCATCACCTTGGGAGGCAATAAAGGCCGCTGGCGCGGCGGCAATACCTCCAGGGCAAGCAACCCAGCAATATCAGCGTCTGCAAAATCTTTGTAAGGAATGCGGGCTTTGGATTGTGCCTGTTGGCGAACTTGAGGGATTCTGTAAATCCGAAGGAGGGCACGGACCGCAATGGGTACAAAAGATTATAGAAAGCCGCGATTTAGCTGCCGATGGCGAACTTGCGGCTGCTCGGGATTTTATGAGTGAATTGTACAACAAAAGGCCATCATAAAACGCATCCTAGAGTTTTACGGCGGATTGCCGGGAGTCTGACATGCGCCGACTTTAGCACGAATCCGGTGCAACTATTAGAAAAACTGGACTTTTGGGCTATGGAATCTCTAATTTAGGCTATCTGATCACTACCTTTCCGCGGAACGACATATTTTCAATGGATTAAGCAGGAAACCCCCGGTGACGGTGGGGTTTGTAACCCTCATTATGCGGGGCCAAATTCAATGCTTGCATTTGCCCACATTATCCCACATGATACCACATAGGGGTGAGCGGGGTTTCTATGGACTGGTTAGAGCACAGATTAAGCTGCCGTTTGGCGCTGCCCGCCGAGGCCAGTGAGCGGGTTTATGCCGCCATTGCCGAGATTGATGCGGTCAAGAATAGCTGGCGGCTAACCAACCGTCTGATGCCGCAGATGATTGAACGCCTGATGCAAAGCGTACTGGTGACCTCCACTGGCGCATCTAACCGGATTGAGGGCAATAAACTCACTGATGAAGAGGTGCAATCGCTTTATAAAAACATGCGCATCCGCAAATTGAAATCGCGCGATGAGCAGGAGGTTGCAGGCTATCTGGAAATCTTGCAATCCGTTTTTGAAAATTACGCAAATATGCCTGTGCGGGAATCCACCATCCTGCAACTCCACCGCGACATGCTGAGCCACAGCGATAAAGACCAAGGACATCTGGGACAATATAAATTCGGCGCGAACCGCGTGGAAGCTAAAGACCCTGACGGTAACGTGATCGGCATAATTTTCGATCCTACGCCACCATACTTAACGCCATTGGAAATGCGCGAACTGTGTGAATGGTACGCATGGGCGGTGGCGGAAAAATTCAAACATCCGCTAATCCTGACCGCAAATTTCATCTTTGAATATCTGGCGATCCACCCGTTTCAGGACGGTAATGGACGAACCAGCCGCGTTTTGACAAATTTGATGTTGTTGCAGCACGGTTATGCTTTCACCACGGTGGCGTCGCACGAGAAAATTATTGAGGATGCCAAGGCAGATTATTACCTGGCGTTGAATCGCACGCAGCGGACTTGGAAAACCGAGGCGGAGGATATTACGCCGTGGCTGTCGTTTATTTTTGAAGTCTTTCGCGGTCAGGCAGCCAAAGCCTTGCAGCTGTTGGAAGCGGATCAAACCGAACTGCTGCTGTCGGAGAAACAACTGGCGCTATGGCAATGGGCGAACACGTTGCCAGACGGTCTGTTCAGCCCACGCATGGCGGTTGAAGCTACTGGGTTTCCCGTGCGCACGGTTGAGGCCATCATCAAGAAACTCAGCGACATGAATAAACTGGAACGCCTGGGCGAAGGCCGCGGCACACGGTATCGCTTGGTGCGATGAATAGTCATCACGATTGATCTTCGTAGGCTAAATAATACTCTATGATCTGAACCTTTAATAAGGAAATCTCTTATTAAAGGTTGTTTGTGCGATTTGAATTTCACTGCGAATATGCTATCCTCAATCTTGATTGGAAATCACAACACGGGTTCGAGTTCCTCTTGCACCACAAAAATGTGGGGGCATTATCGGGGGCACGGCCAATTTTTTCCTATCGAAAATTCCTTGCAAATTAACCACTTAAAGCATCAATTCGTATCCCGTAGGGCCCATGCCTCTAACGGAAGCTGTTTGCCGCACTGCAAAGCCCAGGGACAAGTCATACAAGTTATCAGACGGAAAACATATGATTGAACAAGACCTTGGGATCAGAAAAATCAAATTTGATGGTCCTGTTTACAAAGCGGAACAACCGCTATACCCTGCTGGCGCGGTCCATCGGATTTGAATTCCACAATTGCTGAAGTAATGACAAAACCAGCCTGTGCCGCATGACCCAAGCATAACAAACCTATAAATAAGATACCGATTATCGCCGTCTTCCACATGATGCCCCTCACTATTACAATTTTAATACTTTGATTTAAATCAGACAAATTAAATAACGTTTGTATGGAATACATTGGTATATATTTTATAATATTATTTTTAATATTCCCATCCTATCAGGTTACTTTTTTATAATCGTAAGGCTACATTGGGCGACAACAAAAAGGAAAATATGACAAGCCCTGCCGCCCAGGACCTGGAAGATTTGCAAGGGGCACGCAAAAATGCGCCTGAAAATGAGGAAAAAAAGTCCTGGTATCAACGCATAGGCCCAGGGATCGTTACCGGGGCAGCGGATGATGATCCATCCGGCATTGGCACTTACTCCGCCAACGGAGCGCAATTTGGTTATACGTTGTTATGGCTAATTCCATTGTCTTTGCCATTAATGATCGCGGTGCAAGAAATGTGCGGGCGCATCGGTGCCGTCACCGGCGAAGGCTTGGCTGCGGTATTGAAACAGTATTATCCTAAATGGCTATTATTCTCCTGTGTTATTCTACTGATAGGCGCTAATATTTTTAATATTTACGCCGATTTGAATGTCATGGCGGCATCAACCACCATGTTATTCGGCATGTCATTCCATTTGGCTTTAGCCATCATAACGATGGCCATTATCATGCTGCAAATTTTGATACCTTACCGGATTTATGCCAGTATTTTAAAATGGCTTTGCTTGTCATTATTGGGTTATGTGATTGTTGCGCTGCTGCCCGGCATGCATAATGATTGGATCAACATCATTAAAAGCATGTTTTTGCCGCATTTCAATTTCAAAAGCGAAACTATCCTGGCAATTGTAGCCTTTTTAGGCACCACCATTTCACCTTATTTATTTTTCTGGCAGGCTGGCGAAACTGTTGAAGAGGTCATTGCCGAAGGAAAATCAGACCATCCGGGCGAACGCACCAAAACGATCAGCTCCCAAGAAATCCGGAATATTCGCGCCGACACTATTATCGGCATGACCGTATCACAAATTGCAGCGCTTTTTATTGTGGTCGCAACGGCCGGCACGCTTCATCAACAGGGCATCACCGATATTAATACAGCACAAGATGCGGCCAAGGCGCTATTGCCGTTAGGTCAGGCGGCCTATTGGATTTTTACTCTTAGCATGCTGGGAACTGGTTTATTGGCCATTCCGACATTGGCGGGATCCGCGGCCTATGCCGTAGCGGAAACGGCAGGCTGGCGTTACGGCCTCTATCGGCGTTTTGGACGGGCAAAAGCTTTCTATCTAACTATCGCCGCAGTTATTCTACTTGGCTATGGGGTTAATTTCATCCAAGCTATCGATCCGATTAAAGCATTGGTTTACTCGGCAGCATTAAATGGCATAATCGCGCCGCCCTTGATCATTGTATTGCTATTTATCTGCAATAACCGCAAGATTGTTGGCGATCGTGTTAATGGCATCTGGTCGAATATCCTGGGCTGGACTTCGGTTATTTTGATGGGGCCGGCCGCGATTTACCTCATGTATGATATGTTAAAATAAATGGAACTCGCGCATAAGGTGTAGAGTTTAAAAAATCTTCCTGAGAATTAAAATTTTATTGTTTTGAACCTGCAATTTTATATAAAGTGACCCGACGAAAGTTATACTCCTATGGTCAAAAAAGCCCAAAACCATAATTCTGTTCAAATGGTTCTGCTGTCTCATCGCCCTGAGCCGCTGTTTCGTGATCTATTAAGCCGCTTTCTAGCCGCGGCCTCGACAGATGACATCCGCGCGAAAAAGGCAGCTGATTTCATCCGCGCACATTACGTAAATGGTGAAATCGGCTCCGGTGAGCCTATTTTTAATCAAAATTCCTTCGAAGGCTGGAGCCCAGACGAAAAGAATGAATTCTTTCGTATTTGGCAATTGGTGCCCATGCTGATGCAGGTCGCTACCGACCAAGCCCTGCGGAACAAAGTTTACGCGGATAAAGCCAAAAGCGGCCAATCTTTGGTTTATTCAATCGAAGGCGCGATCAGAACAGAAGATATCGACACACTTCCCATCGACGTGCTGGAACGGCGTTATGACAACACGGTTACGATTACGTGGACGCGCCATCCGACCAATATTTTTGCGCCTGAAGTTTATGATAACCATGAGCAATTGCGTGATGCGGTGCACGATCTGGCAAAAGCTTATTACCTAGGCAATCCAAAACCTAGTTTTTCTGAATTTGACGGCGCGATGGCAAAATATGCCGCAACAAAACCAGGTTACGACGGCGGAAAAATGCCTGCCTCCTTTGAAGGCCGCCAGGTTCTGAAATTATTCACTCATACCTATCACGGTATGGACCGGGTTTCAGAGCGGATGTTGAACCAGCTTTCCAGCGCAAAAGATCCGGCTAAACGCGCGCAATTAATTGTCAGGATGAGTAAAAAATGGCGGCCGGTACGTTTGGCAACCTGGAGCAGCGCGGATCAAGATAATAATTTTAACGCCAAAGAACATAATATGGCGCAGCTTTTCCGCGAATCTGTTGCGGAGCTTAAGGGGCTCTATTCGGGATCCTTGGACAATATTCGCGGGGTTTTCAAAAAAGCGGGTCTTGGCAGCTTGATCCCGCCCGTACCGGCAAGATCGGTAATCTCAGCGAATGACGATATTGGCAGCAAAACGCTGCATGAAACCGTCGCCGAAATGAAAGAGGAGATGGACCAATACATCCTCTACCTCACGGCATCCAAATCGGAATTGATTCAACTACTGAAAAAACAAAAAAATATCGCCGCCTCGGATAAATATAAATTGGGCGCGAAAATATTGTTAATGAGCACGGCCAAAAAGGAAAGATTGCTTCTCCAAGCTTTCCAAATGCGGGCAAAATTAAATTGTTTCGAAGACCATCCGTTTGATTTGGATTTCCGCCAAGATGTCAGCGTTACCAGTGATATTTGCGACTTGCTTCTGGGGCCTGATAGCTTGGCAGAAAAGCAAACAGTTATTCAACGGAAAAAAGAACTGGATGAAGATCCAGCCCTCTCGCATAAAGATAGAACAAAAGCACTAGCGGATTTCGAAGCGCCCATCGAAGAGCGCCGGATCAAAGCGCTTGTCGGCCTATTGGATGAATTAGACGCCGACGGATCAACCGACCCGCGCGAACGCGTCAACAAATTACAGCAAAAGGTCGAAGAGAAAATTAATGCAGCGGTAAAATCGATCAAAGATTTAAAAGCTGCTTTAAAAGAAGCTCCGAATGACAAAAATTCTTCAGATTCGCTTAAAAAACTTGAGGCTGAATATTCTCATCTGGGCCAAATGCTGGAGACGGTCAAAACCCTGCGCCTGATGCAGGATTATCCAAACGCGGCACGGCAATACACCCTTTCATCCTTCAGCAAAGCGAGCAACTGGCTGGAAATGCAGCTGCTGCTCAAACTCGGCGGCTTGGATAAAAAAGGCATCGTCCCGCTGTCCGAAAGCGATGAATCATTGACCGGCATTGGCGACGTACTCCGCCGCCTGTCCAAAGAGCCGCAATTCAACGACAAGTTAGAACAGTTAAATAAAATCATCACGATGATGCAGGCCAAAAGCGATCCCCCACGGGAAAGCGGCGCCTATATTGTCGGCTCGCAAACCGAATGGCTGATTCAGGTTGTTAATTTCATCTACGAAAATAATGCCACGATTGCAGATCCATCCAAATTCCTGAAGGCTATTTTATACGTCGGCGGATCGCTGGACAACAACCGCAGCATGTTCAACCCTGCGCATATCCAGAATGATTTATACCGCGCGATTTTATATGTTGCGAAAAAACGCGGCCTGCAACCTGAAGAGGCCGGTAAATTAGGCCACATGTTCGCGCCCGATTTCCAATTTACGATTCAGGGCCGCGATGGCGAACTTTGTTTTGGCACGGATCTGGCCGCAGCGGATACGATTGCAAAATCCTACGCTTCTTCCGTGCATTTCCGCCATGGGTTAGATGAATTAACCGAAACCATCAAAAATGATCTCGATAAAACGCCGAATATTGTCGCGGATATAGATGAATTTATCGCCGCCAGCCATGAGCGCAAAGAATCCTATCAGTTCTTCTTTGATAAATTATTGAACGGTTTGAATGACGTTTTGCCCAAAGAACTTCGCAAAGCCGCCAATATTTCATCCCGTATCGCCGGGCGCGGCAGCGATGACCTGACCGCTGCGCGCGCGATTGACCTACAGGGCGCATTCCATGTGTTGGGCATTCACGCCAATGAATGGCTTGGCGCTGAATTGGACACACCGGAAAAAGCGCGCGCCAGATTTGTCGCTTGCCCTGAAGAACGCCGCCAGGTTATGAGCGCGCTGGTCGGTTTAGCGCGCACCGATTTTGATGGCGCCTTTGAATTCATCGGCGGGCGCAATCAATTTTCGCCGGATGTTATTAATGAGAGCGCCGAACGCATGAAAAAGTTTTTTGGCGGCGAATACAAAACCGTCGCGGAAGCGTTGGAAGGTGTGGATATCGGACAGGAATACGCCATTCTCTCCTGGATGGAAACCAAATACAAAGTGGCAAAGGTCAATGCATTATGCGCCATTGGAATGTTCCCGGATGAAGCAGAAAAGTGGGATTTTAGAAATGGCCTGCCGTTTGATCATCCGATTAATGATGAAATCAAACTCTTTACCGCTGGCGAACGTGATAACCGCGCACTGCTAACCGCGATCAAGGATGAAGGGTTAGCCCCATATGCGGATGAGGAAAAGAAAATCGCCTCTCACGCCCTAGAATCTTACCGCACGGGTCTGGAGTTTGCCATTACACCGACAAGTTCGAATATCAATGCGACGATTGCAAAGCTCCATGTCTTGACGAAAAAACTTGCCGGTAAAAACGCTCGCGATTATCTGATACGCCATTACGTTAAGCCAAATTACGGATATGCGGCCTAACCGTTAATCACAGCGTATCTGGGCGGCGCGTGCATGCGCTTCTAACCCCTCTAAACGCGCCAAAGCAGCAGTTGTAGCGCTTAATTCCTGATAGGCGGCAGCATGAATGTTGGCTTCAGCACGAATATAGGTGCGCGGCTTTAAAAAATTCCCCACCGAAAGTCCGGCATTGAACCGCCCCACCCCACCCGTCGGCAAAGTATGATTGGGGCCAATACCATAGTCCCCGAGCACTTCAGCCGCATAAGCGCCGATAAAAATCCCGCCATAATTTTTGCATTGCGCCGCGATTTGCGCGGATTCTTTTGTCATAATCTGTAAATGTTCAGGGGCCAACCGATTGGCGATCGCAACCGCTTCATTCAGATTTGCCACAACCGTCATCGCGCCATTTAACAAAGCCTGACGCGCGGTATTTTGATTAGGCTCAGGCAAGGTATCTAATTGCGCTCTCAATTCAACCTGAACCTGCGCCGCCAATTGATTGGAATCCGTCACCAGCGAAGGAATCGCGGCCGTATCGTGTTCCGCCTGCGCCAATAAATCCGCCGCGATCCAGGCCGGATTGGCATCTTTATCCGCGATAATCATGAGTTCGGATGGGCCAGCCAGAAAATCAATCCCACGTTCAATAGAGATAATTTGTTTGGCTGCCGCAACCCACTGGTTACCCGGCCCAACGATCATATCACACGGCGTGATAACATCGGCGCCATGAGCAAGTGCTGCGATCGCCTGTGCGCCTCCAGCGGCCAAAACTTGATCTGCCCCCGCAACCGCGGCGGCGGCCAGCATGATCGGCTGCGGATTGGGCGTCGCCAGCACAATATTCTGCACGCCTGCAACACGCGCCGGAATGACTGTCATCAAAACACTGGATACCAGCGGATAGCGGCCACCAGGCGCATAACATCCTACCGTATCAACCGGAACGTGGCGAATACCTGTCGAAATTCCGGCGACAACCGTTGGCATATCAAAATCAACATAGATTTGACGCTGACGTTCAGCAAATATGCGAATGCGCGTCGCCATACTTTCTAATAGTTCCAAGGTTTCATTGGGCAGAGCTTTTAATGCCTGCTCACAGTCTGTCCGGGAATAAGATAACGAACTGCCTGGCTGCCAGCCGTCAAATTTCTGCGCATAGTTCTCCAGCGCCTGGCGTCCATTTGATCGAATATCCGCGATAATCTCTTGCGCGCGATCCATGATTTCCGGCGGAACGGCATAGGCTTTGCGCGCGCAAAATTCCGCCTGATTAACCATCGGCATAGTCATGGGGTATCCTTTCTATCGCCGCCACGGCGAGTAATTTTGCGCGCGCGAAAATCCAATTCATTCCAGATTTCATGCCATTCAATTTTCTGTTGCGCCAATTTAGTTGCTGCAAAGTACAAAACATCCGCGGTTTCCGAAATGATATTATCGCGCGTTTTCGCATCCCCTAACTCCGCGCCCTCTTCACGAATTTTGGCATTCAATAATTCAGAATCCATCAATAATTTCTTAGTATAGGATTCTTTATCATCAGAATTGTTAGCTTGCATAATGCGCTGCGTCAGAGCGACAATACCCATTGTTTCACCAAAACAATTCGCCGTGCCTAAATGGCAAAACCCAGAACCATTCTGACGAACTGTAAAGCGCAAGGTATCGCGGTCACAATCCATATCGATCCGTAATAATTTCTGCACATTGCCGGACTGTTCTCCTTTACGCCACAAACCGCGGCGGCGGGAGAAATAAACACCTGCTTGCTCATCCATCGCGGCGCGCAAACTTTCCGCATTGGAATAAACCAATCCCAACGCCTGGCCGTTTTCGTCCAACACCAAAGTGGGCCATAAACCATCAGGCCGATCGCTTGCCATCATCGCCGCAAGGCAATCCGACACTTGCAATTTTCCAGTATAAATGGCCATGCCGACCTGGGCGTCTACGTCTTGCTGATCCAACGCGGCAATTTGCTCCGCCGTTGTAATTCCGCCTGCCATGGTCAAACGCGCCGAACCGACGGCTTCGCGTAGCGGCGCAATCGCGGCAAGGTCAAAACCGCCCATGGTGCCTTCGATATCAATATTCGTGACTAAAAAGCCACCGACATAATCACGCAAGGATATAATGCGCGCCAAACCATCTGCATCGGTTGTTTCCTGCCATCCTTGCACCGCAACCTTACCGCCGCGCATATCAACCGCGGCCATCACGCGTTCACGAGGCAAGCGTGATAAAATTTCCGGCTCGGCTTTCGTTCCCATAATAATTTTGGCTGCGCCTGCATTTAGCCAATCACGCGCGGCTTCATAACTACGAATACCGCCGCCAACACGGCAACGCACCACACGCAGCATATTCCGTATGACCTCCGCATTACTGCCCTGCCCCATCGCCGCATCCAGATCGATCACCGCGATCTCGCCAATCATCCCGAATTTCTCGGCAAGCCGAATGGGATCCTCCGGCGCTTCCAGCATCTTGGTTTTGCCCTGCACCAATTGCACAGCTCGGCCATTCATTAAATCAATCGAAGGGATGATCATAAACGGATCTCCTGGCCATTTTGCCGCAGATAGGTTTTGAGTTCAGCAATATTCAAGGCACCATCATGAAACAGGCTCGCAGCTAACGCCGCGCTGGCGCCGGAATTCAAGGCATCCAGGAAATCTTGTTTCTTTCCCGCACCGCCTGAGGCGATAACCGGAACTGAAACCGCCCTGGCAATGGATGATATTAATTCGAGATCATAGCCAGTTTGCTGGCCATCACGATCTATACTCGTCAGCAAAATTTCTCCAGCGCCTAAATCTGCGGCCCGCCGCGCCCATTCAATTGCAGTAAATTCAGTTAGCGCGGTACCGGCGCGCGTATAAACCTGCCCTTTTTTAACATCCATCGCGACAACCGTGCATTGACGGCCAAAATTATTCGCCACGCGCGTAATGAGCGCGGGATCTGCCAAAGCAGCCGAATTCAATGAAACTTTATCCGCACCGGCATTTAACAATGCCTGTACATCTTCAATCGTGCGAACGCCGCCGCCGACAGTTAACGGAATGGATAAAACATTGCGAATTTTTTGCACCAAATCCAGCACGGTCGAGCGGGATTCCAGCGTGGCGGCAATATCCAACATAACCAATTCATCCGCGCCTTGCTGTTCATAAAGCGCCGCGCATGTAACTGGGTCTCCGGAATCGCGCAGATCAAGAAAACTGACGCCTTTAACCACGCGGCCATTTTTTACATCCAAACAGGGAATAATCCGGCGCGCTAACATGATGCATTCTCCAGCCAATTTTTGATCACTTGCTGTCCCCACATACCGGATAATTCAGGATGAAATTGGCAAGCCAATACGCCGCCGCTTTGCAGCGCGGCAATATACTTTCCGTCATAATCAAACGCCGCGGTTTGCCAGCCCGGAATTTTATCTG
>JABDAM010000005.1:0-21437 GCA_013289145.1 Alphaproteobacteria bacterium
GGTGATTGTCATCCTCGGTCATTGCACCCAGCGGCACGCGTTTTGGATTGTCGTTTTGCCACAAAATCGCGGTAAGGCCAGTGTCACTTGCCACCAGTTTCAATTCACCGATGGGTGAGGGCATGATTTTATATTTGTGCGCCATGAGGTGTTTCTGCGATCCTTATATGGAGTTAGAATTTAATTCGCCGGTTGTTTTTCGCAACCGTTCCGGAAGTGGGAACAGCCAAACCAATAAGGCGTTGCCTTGGCCCAGGGCGTTTCCGCATATTGTTTGTGCAGGATATCATAGGCTTCTTTGGAATAGATGGCATGCGACCCGTCCAGTTCGCAACTATAACGCGTTGTGCGGATTGCTTCATGTAGCTGTTGCGCGCTTTGATCCTTGTCTTCTTTGGGCTGCCAAAAGAAAAAATGTTTGATTTTTTCATGTGAGATTACCGCTTCGGTTAAATAGCGCGGCGCCATCGGAATTGCCGCTAATGCGCGGATTTCGTTTTCATCAACCAATTGGTGATAGGGGTGTTGGGCCAGAATGGCTTTTTGTTTGTCGGCGTAGGGTTTGAATTCAGGATCTTCGGGGGGTATGCTTTTGAAAAATTGATTGATAGTGCGGGAATAACCGTAAACCTTTTCAGAATTGAATTTAAAACCCGGAACAATCCGCGCGGCATTAAATACACGATCGGATATTTTTGTATGACTAACCTGACACCACCAGTTATTATCGTTGTGGTTGAAGTTATCAATCGCCGTCGGGTTCGATTGCGGGTCATTACTGTCGCCATCCCTCTTCGCTGCATATTCGAGATAAGGCAGCGGCCGGAGCCGCGGCATGCGTAACAACAGGCTGATGTATTTGTTCGGATCATGCCCTACAACACCGGCCAGAATATCTTCGCGCGCCGATGGATTAAGTTTTGCTGCCAACACGGCATAGCGATCCGTGGTCGCGCCATCCTTATGCAACAATAACGCGCGCGTGAAAATTGCGCGTGCGATTAAGGCGCGATCGGATGCCGGAAACTTTTCATCGCTGGCTAGTTTGAATAAATTCTCGCTGGACAGTTCGTCAACCATGGTTTCCCATAATCTGGGATCGTTGAAAACCGCATCGTTCCCTATAAAAGAATGGCTTTGACCGGCGACGGAAGCTTCTGCCCAATCTTTCGCCAGCCAGGTGCGCCAATATTGAAAACTATCAGGACAATTTTTTAAGGCCACAGCCAAAATCTGACGCGCTTCATCCACATGGCCGGTATAAACCAGCCAGCGCAGCACGTTGTAAACAACCTTTTCATATTCATAAGTTGAGCTTCTGTAGGCTTGCGTTTGTTTTAAATCCTTAAATTCCGGATGATCGGAAATCAGCGCTAGGGCTTGATCATATTCACCGCGCCCCACATGCAAACGCAAAAGATTGGACCATAAATCAAATACCCAGGATTTGTATTCTGTTCCCTCGGTATTCGGTACATGGTCTAAATAGGGCGATGCGGATTTAATAATATCCGGCGCCAGGGCGTCATCAGGATGCGCGCGCGTGATGGCAATTTGCAGCCATTCGCCGGTGCCGCCTTGCTGCCATCTTTGCCAAGCATGTTGGACGATATTGTGATTTTGATTCCAATAGCTGCTTTTGGGCTGATGCAGCGCCCACAGCCAGTCATTGTCAAAAATATTAAAAGCCCATTTGGCTTGCATCCAATCCACCAATTCATTTTCCGGCGCCAGTTTTTTTGCCGCCTGCATGCGTCCTGATTGCGGTGTGATTTTGGTGTCCAACCACCAGTCGATACGTTTTGTTTCTTTGTCAAACAGTGGAAAATAGGTATTCAACTGTTCCATCGCATCCTGATAGTTATTCAGGCTTTGTTGCAAATGATCCGCTTTTTCGGGTGCGGCGGCGATCATCGTCAAAAGCCAGCGTAGGTGCTTTTCCGCCAATTTTGCATCCGGTTTGATCGGGTCGCCGCGAGAGGTATTCATAATCACAAAACGGAAATTCTCCGTTATTGCATGTACGGTCTTTAACGATGGATCGGCTAATATGGCTTCGGCCTTGGCGTAGGCTTCTTCAGGTCTGCCGTCATGCATCAGGGCGCGCATAACCATATAATTCGCGATATCGCGCGCGCGTGCGTTTTTATCATCGGCAATTTTTTGATAAATCGGCAAGGCATCCGCGTAATCATGATGATAAAAATGCCAACTCGCCAGCTGATATAAATAATCGCTTTGCGCCCGTGCGGGGAATTTACCGTCTTTGGGCGTTATGGGCGCATCTGATTTTTCTGCGCTGCCATTGCACATGGAAAAAACGCGGTTCTGATTTTCCGCCCAGAATTTTTCATAGGCTGCGCTTTTGTCCTGTGCCTGGCGGATCTGTTGCAAGGTATCTAGCGCGGTATCATAATTGCAGTCTTCCCAGGAATAATGGTTTACATCGGGTGCGGGGCTATCGATCCCTATGTCCAGCAAAATGCGGCGCCATATATCTTGAGATTGATGTTGAGTGTCACCCGCATAGGTGTTGCGGCTGTAAAGCGGCGGCAGGCTCAATAGCTTTTCTTGTAACAATTTGGGGCGAGCGGGGACGGCATTTGCCGTGAAGGGAAAAAGAAACAAAAGGCACAAAGCCATCGCAAAAACATGAATGATATTTTTTACCATTGCGCCTCCCCAGGACTTCGGCAGTTTAATTTAAATCCTACGAAAACTAAAGCGGGGTTATGCAGATAGATGCCATGTGATCGGATATGGCGCCAGGCCATCCAGGTAATCGGCCAATGTGATCAGGCCAAGGCAGGGTTGCGCGCCCCGCGTTGTGATGTCCCCGTGTATGAGTTTTCGCGCCAACAAAATCGCAGGCATGCAGGGGATATAGGGGCCAAAACCATCCTTGGCGGTTAGGTTAAAAGTGATGGATTTGGATTGGTTATCGGCGTCTTGGCCGGACAGTTTCATATAAAAACCGCTGCGGTCGCTGCCAAGGCTGTCAAAGAGGCGCGAAAAATTTAATAGAAGCGACGCGAATTTATCGAGTGGCGGAATGATGCCAAGCCTTGCCAGCCAGGACAGCAGCCATAAGCCGATATGTTCGAACGGCACTTCCAGTCCGGCGTAAAAGCGGATGGTTTTCAGGTTCGGGTAACGCGCCGGAAATAATGCCAGATCCGGCACGTTACAATTGCCCAACGGTCGCCAGCCTAAACCGGGGAAGTGATGAAAATGTAAATTCTGCCAGCCGTAAACGGTTTTCATCACGCCGTTGATTAAGGTGGTGAAGGGTTTTCCGGCGTAGCTGAGCACCGCGCGCGTCGTCGCCAGGCCGCGGTTGGTTTGTTGCGCAGTGGCGATGGCGTAATCAACGCTTTCCAAAGCGTGGAATTGAGTTTGATATTCGTCTATGACCGCGGCGGTCAGGCAGGGGACTGAGCTTGCACCGCTGACGACTAAAACCTTTGCGGCGCGCGCGGTGATATCCAGCATCCCGACATTCGCGACGAATTCGCGCGCGTCGGCCAGATCAATATAATGGCAACCGTGACGGATGCAGGTTTCAGCCACGTCATAACTTTGCCGCTGAAATGGACCGGATGTGTGGATCACGATATCGGGTCGGATTTGCGCCAGGGATTGATCAAGGTTTTGATGAATATCCATCGCCGCCCATTCGGCGTTTAATGAAGCGGCGAAGTTTTGCGCTTTTTCCGCCGAACGTCCGGCGATGATCAGCTTAATGCCGGGTTCCGCCGATAGGCTTTTGGCGATAAAGCTGCCGAAATTGCCATAACCGCCAAGGATTAAAACGCGTTGGGTCATGTGTCTTTTATTTCTCTGAAAACACCCGCCTGGACGAACATTTTGCCAAAGATGGGATGTTTAATATCAATCCGGATGCGAAATTGATTTTCCCCTTCGTTGATATGCATTAAATAGGTATGCCCAGGCGATAATATATCTGGCAAAGGAATACGGCAGATTCCGATATCCCAGAAATAACCATCACTTTTGAAATGCAAATTGGTATCTTTTTCAAACACTACTAATTTCATTCCCAAACCCATGCCGACATATTCCAGCACTTCACCTTTTTCGCTTTCTTTCATGTATGACGTGAATTCAATAGCCTTGCGATCGGGCAGGCGGTAAATGCGATGTTTGAAAATATAGGGGCAATTTTCTTTGGAATAGACCTGGATATCAACTGGAAAATCATGTGCCGTGTAAGGGATAAGGGCGCCTTTGATCAACGGTCTGGTGATGTGGCCAAGTAACTTGCCCCAGAATGAGCAGGACAATTCTGTTAGCGCACCATGATAACGTAACGGTTTGTCGGCCAGCGGATTTTTGTCAAACCGCTTTTGAATATCGGGATGCAGCCGCGTCCATTCTTCGCCCATAATTTTTTTGAACAGTTCGCCTTCGGATTTTAGGGGCTTAATTATTTGCAGCATCGTCGTGCCGATCTTTCACAATTTTAAACCGGCCCGCATAGCCAAAAACGGTGCCCCACAGGGGATGAAAAATCTCCATGCTCATGTCGAATGTATCATCGTCTATCGCGATTTCTTCGGCGTATGTTTTTCCGATCAACCAGGTAAGCGGCAAAGGAATAAACCAGCCTAGAAATTTGAACACGTAACCTTTGTGTAACAACATGACGCTTTCATCCCACCAGATATAACGGCAATGCCAGCCGAGGCCGCTGCGCGTTGCTTCGATCATTTCATCGCCCTTTATGGGGAACATGCTTGAGCGAAAGTGATAGGGTGATTTGTTTGGAAAATTTAGAATGCGGTCAAAAGTAAAAGTGTTGTCGTTGTTGCGCGAAATAAAATTGACTGTGATAGGAACTTTTTTGCCGGAATAGGGGATGAGAGTGCCGGTTAGTTTAAACAGGGGCGATAATATACGAGCGAAGGGTGACAACATAACATCCAATGCGCCTTCTACGGTCACGCGGTCATCGTGATAAGGGCGGCTGGCATAGTGCCGTTGCATGACGCGCGGCAAATCATCCCAATTCGCGCCGAAAACAGGTTTGAAAATGGGCTCGCCCGGATTGCTGAGATTATTGATATTCCGCACGCCGCGCAGCCGTAGTAACAGCCCGCGTATTCCTTTCATCCAAGGGTAAAAGAAATTTGCTGAAGTTTCGGAATGAAACAGTTTGTTCAGACAGTTAAACCAGTTTTTTTCCTTGCCGATGTCAGACATATAACGCAGTGCGGTTTTACCGTGATAAAAACGGCCGTCATGGATGATCACAAAGCCTTCATCCAGGTTAATGCCGCGCGCCTTAACGCCTTGCAAAATTGGATGCGCCGGATCGGTGCGGGCGTTCAGTAAATGTAAGGTGCCCAAAGTTTCCTTTAACCGGAAATAGTTCGCTGCCGTTTGGCACAGTGGGCATTCGCCATCGTAAACGTACCAAACGCCTGACGGGTTTTCCGGCATCGCTGTCATGTTGGTTTTATAACCATTAAAAAGAATATCGCGATCAGGCCTATAAAGGCGGGCCAACCCAGAATAAACCACAGGCGGAATAATTTGTGATATTCCGGTGGCAACGGTATGCCCCGATCCAGGCATGTTTTTAGAATTTGTTTCAGGCGGATTTGAATCCAAACCACCGGCAACCAGCAAAGTCCGGCGATGATGTATAATGCGTACGTCGCCAATAGCCAGGTATCTGTCCAGCCCAGCCCAGCATGCGCGACAAGCCACGCGCCTGTCAGCGGCTGTGCAATTACTGCCGGTGCGGTAAAAATATAATCCGCCAATACGGTTGTGCGGATCGCGTAGAATTTTTCGTGCAGGTTTGGCGTAAAACGCGAGCAGAACATAAAAAACGCAATTCCCAATCCAGTGCCTAACAGGATTGTGGCGCTGATGATATGGATCGTTTTGATGAAATCGTAGATGCCCATAAAACCCTTAACCCAGGCAGAACATACTGCATGCGGGGAAGATAATAAACTGAAAATCTGTTTTGCTGTTTATATTTATTCGTGTAAGAAATAATTTAAATTATAAGACTGTTTTGTGGGGCGGCTTTTGGATTCGTGCTTTGAAGTTGCAGCTGTTGCTCTGTTTTCGGTAAAAACAGGCCGCGACTGATGATATATTGATAAAGTTCTTGGGGCAGGCCATCAGGACATTTGTTTCGGTCGCGGAGTAATTCTTTGCGGATATCCGTGGATGAAGTTGCGATCTCGATATTATGGCAAAAATGAAATCCTAATTCCAAGTGTCCGTTATGATCATCGTTGTTATCTGATACCAATCCATTCTGCTGGGCATAAACAAAAGCGGGGCACGCGCTGATATCATCGTATTCAGGCCGATCGAATAAAACCATGGGGTGATATGCGAGGATGGTTTTCCAATCTTGCCACCTGTCGAACGAGTGTACGTTATCTTTGCCCATGGACCATATAAACTCGTAATCAGGATAGCGTTCGCGCAGAACGCGCAAAGTATTCACTGTATAGGTGCTGTCTAGATCTTTCTCGAGATCAGTGGGTTTGAGCCAGTCATAACCGGCGGCCAGCAATTCGCACAAGGCTACCCGATCCTCCAGACTTGCGTACTCGCCAGGGCCTTTGAGCGGATTAAAAGGCGTGACGAGCATCCACACCTCTTCACAATGAAATACATCGTGCAGATTCGTCGCCATTTCTAAATGGCCTTGATGCGGCGGGTTGCCGGATAATCCGAATAGTCCAATTTTTCTCATGGTTATAAAATATGATCCTTGTTAGTTTTCATCATGCATCCAATTTGGCAGGATGAAATATTTGATGCTTGACGCCTTGCTGTTGCAGCAGGGCCATATCCTTGAAATAATCTGTTTTCATTTTGCGGTAGACGGCGGCAAAAGTATGCGCTTCATCGGCAAAAGGGATATCTGAGTCCGGTCGTGTGATCGCTTCGGATGAAAGCCAATCCGCAAAGGTATCCAGTGCCTTTGTTCTCCCAATCTCCGGGTTGCGGCTGTCGCGCGATAATTTGTGCATCGCGGTTTCGACTTCGTCATAGCGGCGGTACCAAATATCAACCCAGGACGAATTCTGTCGCGCAAAACGTTTCACCCAGCGCGCGCACATATCGTTTTCAATTTCTGGCCCGGCGTCATAGAGGCTGCGGCGGCATTCTTTGAGATGTGCGATGGCTCCCGCCCGGTCTTCCTCCCACATCGTGACAAAAGCTTTATCCTCCAAAAACCGGTCCGCATAAATTTCATGGGGAAAAGTTTTTGCACGCAAGCCCGGCAGTTCAAAATAAACTTGGATTTCTGACACGACACTGGCTTCCAGTTCGTTTTCGAATAGTTTTTGCGACCAGCTGTAAAATCCCATTTTCGGCACATAGGCCATGCGTCCTGCATGCGTCATTTCGTGTAGGTAATATAAATCTGAAATGGCATCATTGTCATATTGCCGTTCCGGGATGATGCCCCACCAAGTTGAGAAATGCGCCCATTCGGCGACTTCATCCGACATTTGGCAAAACATGCGGGGCAGTTTCGCGAATTGATCGACGACATTATAAACAAAGCCATGCTCTTGATAAGAGCGCCGGAATTCTTCAGTTTTCAATTTGCCGTAAATATATTCGTGAACTTCTTCCGCGCTGTAGCATTTGATGGCGTTTTTCATGGCATGACAGCTCCCCTGTTTGGTTCAAGCTGTAATTGCTCATAATACCGGACATGTACATCCGGCGAAATTTCCGGATTTACAATATGAGCGATCGTAGGAGTCAGGCAGATCCGCGCAAAGCCATGGGTCGCATGCCGCCGCAGATATTGGTGAATGGGTTTCGGATCTGCTGGAATATCAATTGTTCCCAGCAAGAATATATCGGCGGCCTTGACCTCACCTCCCAGAACTTCCGCGGCCTGCGTGAGGGTTTGCGCTTGCACAGGCTGATAGCGACGCGCCAGTTCGTGCACGTCGAAATGTTTCATCATTTCCGTGCCGATTTTCAAGGATAGCAGGTTTTTAAACCATTGATTGCCAAATAACCCCTTACTTTCCGTGCGTGATAAGACGCCGCCGATGCGGTGATAATACAGGCCGAACGGCTTGCTGAGGCTAAAGCAAATCTGTTCGATGTTTTCATAATCCGCATTGATATGAAAATCCCGCGCGACGCAGCCGACATACGTCAAGTCCAGCATTACTTTCGCCGCCGGATTATGCTCGGATAGCCTATGCATGAAACTATCGTATTCCGGCCAGATATTTCCATCAATGGCCGAAGGATGGCTGAGATAAAATTGATGGTGGCCTTCGATTTTATCCAATGTGTCCCACCAATGGTTGCGGTCATGTTCAACCACTTGAATACCGGCGGCATCCGCGTAAGCTTTGTATCCTTCATACTCACCTGCGAAGATATGGATGACGGGTTTTAGTCCCTGCTGCAGCGTGTGCAGCCCGTATTGGTAAATCGCTTCGCGGATCGGTTCACTGGCGCCGGCCGTTGGATATTCATATTTATAACCATCGCCCAATGTTACAACATCCGAAGTCCATTCGTGCCAGGTTTTAAAAAAATCCAAATGCATGGCGTCCTGTTTCTTGGTCCAGGCCGCGGTGTACATGTCATGAAAGGCTGCGCGTTCCGGCGATCCGGTGTTGCCCATGATTCCGTCAATGACTTGCTCCGTTTCCGGCATGACGTAGGCATAGACGGTTTTGGACAAGCCGGCGTTTTTCAGGATTTGATCTAATTCTGCTGCGGTTAAGGTTGTCATGGCGCGATCCCTGTCATGGATGATTGTAGTTTTTGCGTTGGGGCTGCGGATGCGTGAGTGGGGGTGGGTAGGGAACTATAAATTTTCGACCATTTCGGGGATTGCGGGAAGACATTCCATTTCTTTGCGTCACGCAAATCTTCCAGCGGCCATTTTATCAATGCGGTTTTGAATTTGTCGTCCAATTGCGCCAATTGATGGGCGTGATCCAGCGGCACGCCGTATTTGGCCAAAAACCCGGTTTCTCCGCCTGCTTCCGCCGCCAGGATATCAATTGTCATTTCCGCGCAGTTGGTTTTAAAATGGTCGGCTAATACCGTCGTGCGCACGGCCTGATGTGGGTCAAGGTTATTGCCGAGGTGCGGCGCCAGTGTGCCCATGATGCGTTTAAACTGCGCCGCTGCCCAGCGATTGGTGCAATTGATCAGGATTTTTCGCAATGCCGAGATATCTTTCGGGAATAGCGGATCCGCAAGCATCTCTGGCAAAACTTCCGCTGGCTTGCGGCGGTTGATAATCAATTCGTTTGCAAGCCAATCCGCCTGTTTATAGGTAAACCCCAGATCCTTTTCATCCGTTTGCGGCGCTTCGCCTTCAACTTCTTTGCGCAGTTCAGCGGTGGGTTTTTCCAGATTGACGTAATGTAATGCTTTAACGGCTGGGAAGCCGACCAAACCATGCTTTTCGAAATAGGCCAAAGATTCTGTCAGCGCATTTTCCTTTGGCATGCCGCCGATAGGATTAGCGCCGCCCATGTGCATGTCACCGCCCGCCGTCGTGTAACCCAACAGCGCTTCTGATTGGTTGGATGTCACCAATGCCATTTTGCCTTCTTTGGCTGCCAGAGCCCAAGGGATAGGCAAGCGTATACGCGCCTGATCATTTTGCAGCCCAATATCGTATTTCGGATCAGACCAGGTTGGCACCGGGCTTTGGCAATAGCGTGCAATATAATCCGGCAATTTCGGATTGCTGCCACGCGCCGCATTTACATAGGCGTTAATCTCACGAAGCATTTTCGCGCGCGCTAAATCCTGGCACATCTGTTGTGATTTTTCGCCGATTTTTCCGCGCAGCCGTTTCGAGAATTTAAATAGTTTCTGAGTATATTTATTGCCTAATATTTCAGCCCAATTATCTTTCGCCATTTGCGTTAGGTTTAGTCCGGCTTGCGCGGCCGTTTGCTCATCCAACATGCCTTGGATTGGCGCAACAATGAATTTTCCGCCAATGCCATCAACTTTCGTACCATCCGGCAATGTGCCGCCTTCAACCAAAGTTTGCGCGGCATTGCGTGTGCGGTCGGAACTGTTCTCACTCGGCAAATAAACACAGGTCAGGATATTGTCTTTAATCGCGCGGATGGCGGCGGCTTCGCCTTTGGTGCGGGAGATTTCCAGGACTTCGTCTTTGTATTTCAGGTGGCTGAAACGGTTGAAGAATCCTTCGACGCCGTTTTCCTGCACTTCCAGATCAACCATCATGGAAATCGCCACTGCACCGTAAGCGGAATCCTTGCCGCCTGATAATGAGATCACGTAACCCTGGCACGGCCAGTCTTGCTTCAGCATATAATCGCGCAGCCATAGCGCGATCGAACGCAGATATTCTTCGTATTTTAATTGTTCCAGCGTCAATTCACCCGCGCGGAATGCTTTATCAAACGCCGCTTCCGCGCCGACGGGTTCCGCTGGCGTCGCGTTGAATTCATGATGCAGAACCACATCCGGTTTGCCGCGCCGCGCCACCGGAACTTTCGCCGCTACGCTGCTATAGGAAACTTCGGAAAAATTATAACGCTGGCCGTGGTGGATGATTTCGCCGTCTTGCGCGAACAGCTGGCTGCCTTCGGCGGCATAGGTGCCGGATTCAGAACCCAGGTAATTCGTATAGACAAACAGACCGCAATGTTCCGAACCCGTTTTGCACAGGCCGTCCGCGCGGATGTGTTCTTTATTGATCGCTGGTTCTGGTTTGCTGGCGCTGGGATTCAAAACAACGCCGATATCATGTGTTCCAGAAAGTTCCACAATATGGCGCGATTCTTGTTCGTGTTGATTGATCGTCAGGTCATTATGCAGGCCCCACCAGCCCGCCGCGCAGATTTCATGGAGCAGGGTAATATTTTTTTCGCCATCCCCGAGTGCCACAATCGGATGACCAAAAGGCACGTTTGAGCCATCGGGCAGGGCAATTTGAATCGTGCCTTTGTCTTCCGGCCAAAAGGTGAACTGGCGGCCTTCATATTCCGTAGGACCGTGCGCATCGAACGGCTTGGCAGAAATCGCCGCGACGTGGCCGCCGGTGATGGTGAACTGGCAATTGAACGGACGGTTATCAACATTATAGGCGACATCATCCGCGGGCAACGATTTATTCGCATAATGCCACGGCGCGCCGACGGAGACGACCAGATTCGGGTTTTGTTTGGCGGCGTAGTTCGCAATGGTTTGGAGCAGCGGCCAAACAACGCTGTTATCCTTGTTCCACTGGTGATAATCATCCGCCGCATAACCGGTCAGTGATAATTCCGGCAGCGATAAAATATCCGCGCCGTCCGCCACCGCGCGGTCGATCGCCACGATGATGGTATCCATGACATTGCGCGAGAAGTCATAAACCGTCTGGTTCAAACTGGCAGAAGCGACTTTGATGAGGGTGGTTTCGGGTTCTTGCACGGTGGTCATGGCGTTATCCCCTGGGCTGGCGTTTGCGTTGGTGTCGGAGGTTCATAGAAAAAACCATTTACCTTGCCGTAATCCAGGCAAGCTTTAATCGCGCGCCACAGTTCGGGTGCGCCTGCGGTTATGCGGGCTTCATGTGTTGCAATTACTTTGTCGTAAGTAATTTTTCTTTCATGCCAGCCGCGGCCGCGGGTCAAGAAATTGGCGATAATGGGATGCACGCGGTCGATGGCACGGGCGTATTTAGATTCAGGTGTTTGGCCCGCTTCAAATTCATCCCATAATGCGCGGTATTCCACCGCTTGATCTCCCGGCAGCAGGGCGGCAATCTTATCGGCGGCCTTTACTTCTTTTTCATGTGTGACTTGTCCAGATTGCGCGCTATAGGCGCTCGTGTCTCCTGCATAAATTTCGACGAGTTCATGCAGCAATAGCATTTTGACGGTTTTTAAAACATCAACTTTATCTTCGGCATATTCATGCAGCATCAGGCCGAAAACAGCGATATGCCATGAATGTTCGCCGCTGTTTTCTTTCCGGTAACCCATTTCGGCACTCGCATCCGGGGTTAAGGTTTCCCGGAATATGCCCTTTAATTTTTCTAGCTCAAACAGAAACGTCATCTGCTTCACCAGGCGCGGAGCGGACGCGCCGCCCAGCGCCTGTTGAAGTAGCTCCGTTTCCAGACCGGTTGGCATGACAGCTTACAAATTCAACTGTCCGGCGCGACCGCCGCCGTTGCCATATTGGGGGGCTTGCTTTGGCGTGTCAGCGAATAGTTTTGCCAAAGCACCTGGCGTCATCCGAAGCTTAATCACTTCATCTGATGTCATGAATTTGACGCCTGCCGCTTTTAACTCTTCGCGCATTGCCTCAACTTGCTCGGGAACAACGCCACGGGTCATATCAGTTACAAATACGACTTTGAAACCCTTTTTTGCGGCATCCAAAGCGGTTTTACCTGCGCAATAATCTTCAGCTAAGCCGCCAACAAAGAGATATTTCGTGCCTTCATCTCGAAAATGTTGTTCAGCGGTCTTTCCGTTATCATAAACCGGCTCATAAATACGATCTTCACCGACGAAGATCGAAAGGGTTTCGACGTCATCATTGCGACCTTTTCTGAAAATGAATGCGCCTTCGGTATTTACATCCGGGTGAATCCCTGCCTGCGGATCTTCGGCAAGATCATGCCATGGCCAAGTTTGAATTTTGTCCTCAGGCCCTGCATTTTTGTACCAAGATTTTACAAACGAGAATGGTTCAACGCCATGATTGGCTGCAAAGAATTTATTTGTCTTATTATGGAAATCTTTAGAGAGATAGCGGTGTTCAAAATACGGACAAAGTTTATTCCACACTGGAATAATTTCATTTCCATGTGAAACGCCACCGCCAAATTCACCCGTTCCGGGAATATTAGGATCCGTTGGGTTAAAACTTTTTGTTATATCAACGCCTACAAGTGCTGCTTTATCCCATTCCGGATCATCGGGCAGTTTGATTTCGGGTTCTGTGGAAATTACATTCGTCATCGTCATTTCTCCTTTGGGTTGGTTGGGTTAAGCGGTGAGGGCAGGGGCGCCCGGCCCGAAATGGGTTTGGTGCAGGCGCCGGATCATGCCTTTGCGGTGGTCGGACAAAGACTCCTCGATACCGACCTTGTATGCATAAGCTTGGTTCTCGCGGCCTTTGACCCGTTTGCTTCTCAGGACTGAGCGGTGCAGCATGTTTTTCGTTCGCGCCCAGCGTTGCCGTGCGGGGTGAATGGTTTCTATCGCGCCAACCTGTTGGCCCATTTCAAATGTCCGCGAAATCGGATGATAGGCGACGGTTCCTTTATGAAAACAGCGGCTTTGCGTATCATCGGCTTTCATCACGGAAACTACATCACGCGTCAACTTGCCATCAGGGCCGACGGGATCTTCAACCAGATTGCTGATGATGGTATCGCTCTCATATTGCATCCAATTACCGTCTTTATCCGTTTGCACATAACGAACGACATCCAGTTCTCCAGGAATAGTGGTTTTAATGGCGTCTTGCGATAGTTTGATAACATCCCGCGTAAACCCTTTTTCCAATGGGGATCGCCCTTCTTTGACCAGTTTGCGGGTTGCTTCTATTTCTTCAAAACTCAGATTTTTGTCAAAAATGGCACCCAATTTGTAAACCGCTCCTAGTGCTGGCTGAGCCGATGAGGTTTCCAGATGCGTGCCAACTCCCCAAACATCGATTTTACAGCCCTCGCTCTTAAGTCTTAGGATTTCATTTTCATCAAGATCATTAGATGCCGTGATTTTAGCATTCGTAAAGCCCGCCGCGTCCAATAACTTACGCGCTTCGTTGGAAAGGTAGGCCAGGTCACCGGAATCCAATCGGATACCCTTTAAGGTTAATCCCTTTTCCTGGCAGGCTTTGATCGCATTTTTGACGCCTTCCAAGGTGTTATAAGTATCAACCAAGAAAATACCATTATGGGGCAGCGCGCCAATATAATCTTTAAATGCATCCAGCTCATCCTCATACATCATCACGAGTGCATGCGCCATCGTGCCCACGCAAGGAATATCATAGAATTCCGCTGCCTGCATGTTTGATGTGCCAGCGCAGCCGCCGACATATGTCCCACGGGCCGCTTCAAGCCCGCCGATCGCTTGGCCTCGGCGTAAGCCAAAGGCGAAAATGTCTGCGCCATCTGCCACTTCCACCAAACGGGAGGCCAGGGTCGCGAAAAGGGATTGTGAGTTAATAACGTTCAGAAGCATCGCCTCGACAACCAAACATTGCCATGCCGGGCCGTGAATCCGCGCGATGGGTTCATCGGGAAACGCCACTTCGCCTTCAGGCATTGCATCTACTGTTAATTGCAAGCCCGACTCTTTGAGCATTGTCAAAAAGTCTTCAACCTGTGCGGTTTGCTCATTTGTCATCTCATCGTTAGTGAGCTGTTTTCTTAACCAATTTAAATCACGGTCAGTAAATTTCCAATTCTTCAGCCATTCAAAGAAAATATTCTGCCCCGCTGTCACCAGGTAAGCTCCGTCAAACGGACAGTCACGGATATAGGCATGAAAAGTAGTCGGAATTTCATGCTTCCCGTTTAGAAACAAGCTAAGCGCCATGGTGATGCCGTACTTATCACCACAAAGCATGGTTTGCTCTGCAAGCGGTTCGTAATAGCCTTCATCGGGTCTTGTGATAACGGACATTTTTATCTCCTATCTTGGTTCTGGTCTCATGGACGGGTGGTTGGTGATATCGTTCTTGATGTGCTGCGCGAGCAGGTCGGCGGTGGTGAAGATTTTGATACGCCGCGCGGCGCCGGGATATTGGAAGTTCAGGCGGTTGATTTCCTCTTCCTGATCAATCGTGTCTGAGAAAATCAGACGGCTGAACAATCGCTTCCGACCATCGGCACGGCGCCGGGTGAGGAGTTTTTCCAGGGAATTTTCGCTGCCGATCATATGCGTGGACGCGGCCTCAATCGCTTTGGCTTTCCGAGCATCCAAATATTCCCCGCAATCAAATGTTGTTGAGCCGCGGTCGATCATGTCATCCAGGATGTCGGCTGTTTGACCGGCAACGTCACCGTCAAAATGCGTAATTTCCGTTTCCAAAACATCCCGGTGTTTTTCAGTATGAAACATCGAAGCACCAGTGGCTTTTGAAATTTTCAGCGCGCGAGGGTCGGAACTGCCGTCCGGACCGCCAACGGAAACGTGGCTGGGGTCTTGAATATCCAGTGTTTTCAAAAGCAGAGCTGTTGGATCAAGGTTAAAAACATTTGCATCGCCGAATTGTTCGCGATGGAAATTCAATCCGCGTTCGGAATGCATTTCGATCGTTGAGAAACCGACGGCGCCCGCATTTTTGAGCTGCCGCGCATGACTTTTACAGGCGATTGAATCGTGATGTCCTTTGCGTGTTTTATCCTGGCGCCCATAGCCTGCAAAGGGTTCAATCACCCATATGGGGCCTGCACCGTATTCCTTTAACGTGTCGATCAAAAGTAAAAGCTGCACGGCATAATCATTTGCTGTTTGATTTTTAGTCGCGGCGATGGATTGGATAATCGTGATGGCTTCACCTCGCACATCATCCAGAATTTCCGCAAAAGCTTCTGTGCTGGGAAAGCGGCCGATACTGGCGCGTACTTGCTGTTTCTTGGGAAAGCTTTTCGTTAGCCCAGTCCGAAGTCCTTTGCTGATACTGTTTCCAATTAATACCTTCATGTTTACTTTCCTATATTTGAATAGGCTTTTAGCCTACGAAATTTTCTTGCCCGATTGCAACCCTAAAATTACCGAGAATAATTGCTATTATTACCGCAAATCGGTAATTTTATTGCAAATCTATATTCCTTTAGCTTGGAACTGCACCTGACATTTTTGGTTTAGGCGCGAGTTCCCTGGATACATGAGGATTGCAATATAAAAGTAGCCCGATGCCGTTTTCACCGCCGACTTTGGCTTGATCCCAATTCCCGTGCGGTCCCTGTGGTGATGCATCTTTTGTCGGACCCTTTATAGAAACATTCGCCACCTCTACATGATCCACATAAAGCTGTGCGTCTTCCGGGACTGCGAAAATCGTGCCGACCAGGCCTTCGGTATCGTATTTTCTAGTGAAATTAATGGCTTCCTTGATGCCTGAAATCTTCTGCGCGATATGGAGGATCGGGCCAAAAATTTCATTGTGCAGAATGGCGTCCACTTTTTCTCTTACGCCGGGTTTGGAATAATCCACCTTGCTCCAGTCAATCATGACTCTGCTGGTGTCCTTCAGGCTTCTATCGTTGTGATAGCAATAAACAGTTGCGCCAACTTCGTCGGCCACTTCCATGGCTTTCTCGATAGCTTTATTGGCATTTCCATCCACCACCGGGCCGGATTTAACGCCGCGACTGTGCGGATTTCCGGTATCGAGCTTCGCATTGACGAATAGGTCTCCCAATCTGTCCACAACCCCGCGCGCACCCGCTTCATAAATCATCAAACGAGGCGCAGTACAGCGTTGGCCGGCTAAAGGTACAACATTTTCGTACAGGATTCCTGAGATTTCCTGCTCTTTGACTTCCGGTTCAACGCCTTCAACATCTAGCGCGGAGTCCATCACCACCGCGACGTTTAATCCGCCCAGTTCAAAAACGGAGGGCTTCATCAGCCGCTGCTGGGCAATAATTTTGCCGACGATTGGGCCGCCCACAAAGTGGGTAAAATCCGCCTGCTGTGTTAATGGCGCCACATTCGAGTTAGGAGCCGGTATGTGGACCCCCGTTGCAATCTGAATCAAACCATCGCGATTTTTTGCGAGCTCCTGTGTCCAGGGTTTGTTTTGATTGGAGGCGCGATGCAGGAATTCATCCATCGCATCACTGGCTGCCGACATGAATGGAAAAATCCAGCTTGGCGATTTCGCCGCCCCAAAAACAATCGGCGCATTACCGGATGCTAGAGAGGGCACAATGGCGGCAAGCCCAAGGGCTGCGGGATAATTATAAGCGCTTAAAGTCTGAACGACTCCTTTGGGATTCTGATAAGTCGTTTGGGCTATGGGGCCTTTGGCTGTTTCCAGGATGACTTCATGCGGTGCAAGGACTGTGGGGGCGAATTGGAATGTATAATCAAACCATTCATCGCCTTTTTCCATTTCTTGCATGGCGCCGTCGATGGGCTTGCTGCTGTCAATGTTGATGGCTAGCGCGATGGCTGTTTTATACACGTCGACTTTGTCCTTAAAGATATGGAGAAATTCCAACCGCTCTTCCAGGGACAATTCTTCCGCAAAAATGCGGCTGGCTGCGCGGCCTTGGTCAATCATCTTCTGCGCCAAGTCATCATCTGGCGCATCCAAATAGCAAATGGTCCTTTTCAGGGATGGGCTTCTGATAACTTGGTCGGTTTTATAGTCCACCACACGCCAGCGGGAAAAAGACGGAAAGTGGCTATAGAATTCAAGCGCCGTTTTTTGATAGGCATCGAAGTTTCGGTCATCTTCGAGCGTCCCATTAAATGCCTGTTCGAGTCTTTTGCGGTATTCCTCGACGGCTTCTGGTGATATTGCGGTCATGGTTTTTCCCTTCTTTAAACATGAAATGACAGCTGTGATCCAATTCATAGCACCTAGGTGCTTGCAATGTGGTTAGGAAGCTAAAGTCATCCGAAATCTTTTAAATTTCTTAATTAATAAGCTAGGCCCGCCGATATTTAAAAGTCAAGAAAATTTTTTGCCTGATCGGTAGATTAGGGGGGCAGGATATACCCGTGGTTCGTTTCAAGATATAAATTGTCCTGGATTCATATGGAGTGTGATGGAAATGAATTGGGGTGCCCGCGGAGCTAAAGAAGCCGAATTGCAACAGGTTGAGGCCGATCTGGCGCAACATCCGGACTCCGCGCTGTTGATATGCACCCGGCTCTCATTAATTCGCTGTCGATTGTGATGCTGCCTTCGTAATCTAAACGCGCTTGCGTTACGCGCACGCGGTGTAATTTACCGGTACAAACAATGATGGTCATAATTAGATCTCCTGGATCGCAAGGCATCATAGCGGTCAAAATCAAAAGCATGCAATGAGATCGTTTATGAGACTATATCATATACATACAATAGTATGACATCTTTTCGTGTGGCATAAATTGATAAGATTCCAATCAAAATATTATAATAATTTTCTACCTGGGGTGGTGTAATCTAATCGAATTTAATGCTATGGGTTGTATTCGTTGAGTGAATCATTTCCTATTGGTCGAGGGCGGCGTGAAGACGATGGAACCAAAAAAAGAAAACCTTCTCATGCGGCATGCTACGTTGATCGCCATCGGCACGGTGACGCTGGTGATGCTGCTCGCGATCGGCGTTTTCTGGTTGCAGGCAAAGGCGAATGAAACCGCGCGTGATTGGGTGAACCATACCTATATTGTCCGGCGGCATATCCAATTACTGCTCAGCGGGCTTCAGAATGCGGAAACCGGTTATCATGACTATGTCCTTACCGGCAACTCTGATTTCTTAGAACCCTATAACAATGCCATGCGCGATTCTATCGGCGCGTATTTGGATGATGCGGTGGTGGACCAGCATCGCTCCATCCGTCAGGAATTATTGCTGCTGCGCAATTTAACATTAGATAATCCATCGCAGCAAAGCAACCTAGATGAAATGAATGAGGCCATCAAAAATTTTCTGAATTATGTTTCTTCCGGTATTCAGAAGCGCCAGGAAACCGATGGGAATGGAGAAAAAAACGATCTTACCAGCATCAATTTCCAGCATCAAAAGGAAATGATGGATCGTCTGCGTGGCTTGGTGCGCATCATGGATGGCGAGGAAAGCCATCTGTTGAAGTTGCGTACGGAGCTGGATGACACCACCGTGCGGCAAAATCATACCCTGACCTTTATCGTGATGGGAATATTCTATGTCGCGATTACGCTGTCTGTCTGGCTCTATCAGCGTGCCCGTACGCGCGCTGCGATACAGATGCTGCTCTATACGCGTGAATTGGAAAAACGCGAAGAAGAGCTAAAGATGCAACAGGAAGAGTTAAAAGCCTCCAATGAAGAAATTGAAGCATCTAACGAAGAACTTGAAGAAAAAACTAATGCATTAGAGGAACAGAACCAGCGCATCCGCCAGCAGTCGCAGGAACTGGAAGAAACCAAACGTGTCATCGAAGAAAAGGCTGAGGAACTGGAACGTGCCAGCCGTTATAAATCGGAATTCCTGGCGAATATGTCGCATGAATTGCGTACGCCGCTGAATTCACTGCTTATTCTCGCGCGCGGCTTGGCGGCGAATGAGGAAGGCAACTTAACCGCCGAACAAATTGAAGAAGCGCGCGTCATTCATAATGGCGGTCTGGAGTTGCTCGGTTTGATTAATGATATTCTGGATTTATCGAAAGTTGAAGCGGGCAAGATGAGCGTCATGCCGGAAGATATTTATATTAGCGGCATCACCAAACGCATGACGGAACAATTTGATCCCGTCGCGAAGGAACGCAAAGTAGAATTTCATGTCCGTTTGGATCAGGATTTGCCGGAAATGCTTCATACCGACGGGCAGCGCGTGGAGCAGATTTTGAAGAATCTGCTTTCCAATGCTTTTAAATTCACTGAATCTGGTTCTATAACGCTGGACATTCACCGCGCCAGCGATCAGGCTGCCTTACAGCGCGCGGCACTGGCTAACGGCGCGATTGGTTTTTCCGTTACGGATACCGGCATCGGCATTGATGTATCTAAATTCAAGGATATCTTTGAAGCTTTTCAACAGGAAGACGGGTCAACGGATCGTCATTACGGTGGCACGGGCTTGGGACTGACTATCGCACGAAAATTCGCGCATTTGCTAGGTGGTGAAATTCATCTGGCCAGTCAAAAAGGCAGTGGCAGTACCTTTACCTTATATCTGCCGCTGAAATTTTCCAGCGAGGAAAGTGTGCGTGAAACGGCGCCTGTCGCCGTGCAGGATGCGGCGGACGATCCGCAAATCAAAACCATGCCGCGTAGCGCGATCAAAACCTTTATTCCGGATGACCGGAAAACGATCGGCGCGGATGATAAAGTATTATTGATCATCGAGGACGACCGCAATTTTGCCGCGACGTTAATGAAAATCGCTAAAAAGCGCGGCTATCAATGCCTTGCCGCGGGTGACGGCAAAAGTGGCTTGCTGCTGGCGGCTGAACAGCCTGTCACGGCGGTTATTCTGGATCTGCGTCTGCCGGATATGGACGGCATGATGGTGCTCGACCAGCTTAAACACAATTTAAAAACCCGTCATATTCCTGTGCATATCATTAGCGGTATGACAGAGTCGGATACAACCGCGCCGCTGAAAAAAGGTGCGATCGGTTATTTAACCAAGCCAGTGGTGCAGGAGGATATCGACAGCGCCTTTGCCAGGATTGAAAATATTTTACAATCGGATGTGAAAAAAGTTTTAGTAGTGGAAGACGATCGCAAAACGCAGACTGCGATTCAAAGCTTACTCAAACAAAAAAATCTTGAGCTTATTACGATGGGGACAGGTGCGGCGGCATTGGCGCAGCTTCGTGAAGCACAGTTTGACTGCATCATTCTGGATCTGCGCCTGCCGGATATGACGGGTTTTGAATGGCTAGCTACGGTGGAAAAAGAAATCGGCGAAGCTGCTACGCCGCCTATCGTCATTTATACGGCGCAGGAACTGACCGAAGATGAGAACCGGCAATTGTCCTGCTATACCGGCAGTATTGTAATTAAAGGCGCCAGTTCGTCCGAACGATTGCTGGATGAAGTTACATTGTTTCTGCACAGTGTGGAATCAACTTTGTCGCAAGACCAACAGGCAATGGTGCGTATGCAGCATGATCCGGATCGCGCGTTGCAAAACCGCACGGTGATGCTGGTGGATGATGATATGCGCAATACTTTTGCTCTGTCTAAAGTATTGAAAAAACATGGCATGAATGTGGTAATTGCCGATAACGGAAAAATGGCGCTGGAAAAATTGGCGGAAGAGAAAAAAATTGAACTGCTCATCATGGATATTATGATGCCAGTGATGGATGGTTATCAGGCCATGCGGGAAATCCGCACGCACGCAGCGTGGCAGGCATTGCCCATCATTGCGCTGACCGCGCGTGCAATGCCGGAGGAACAGGAACGCTGCATCGAAGCCGGCGCGAATGATTATCTGGTCAAGCCTGTGGATATTGAACGGTTGCTGACACTGCTGCGCGTCTGGCTGTTTAAACAGGAAAAAGTGGCGGCGTAATATGGCAATTAGATTGCAACCGCCATCGGCAACAGAAATGGATGGGGAAGAGATTGCGCAGCCAGCGCGAGAGAATCTGGAAACCATTGAAATGGATTTGTTGCTCGAAGGCATCCGGCGCCGCTGGGGTTATGATTTCACGCATTATTCGCGTGCCTCGGTCAAGCGGCGGTTCGAACATGCGCGGCGCGAAGCAGGCATGAATTGTTTTACCCAGC
>JABDAM010000005.1:21447-71467 GCA_013289145.1 Alphaproteobacteria bacterium
ATCATAACCCCAGCTCTTGGACCGGCTGATGCATGATGAAATATTCTTCGACCGGTTTTTAAAGTATATGTCTGTGACGGTGACGGAAATGTTCCGTGATCCGGATTTCTATCGCGCGGTGCGCGAAAAAGTCATTCCAGTTCTAAAAACTTTTCCCTTTGTTAAAATTTGGCATGCGGGCTGTGCGACGGGTGAAGAAGTTTATTCCATGGCTATTTTGCTGCATGAGGAAAATTTTCTAGACCGTGCGCGGATTTATGCCACCGATTTCAACAAGCATTCGTTGGCCGCTGCTGAAGCGGGCATTTATCCCGAAGAACGCATGCCTAATTATATCGCCAATTATCTAGCTGGCGGCGGCAGTCGCGATTTTTCCGATTATTACAGTGCCGGTTACGGTTTGGCGAAAATGAAAGATTTCTTGAAGGAGCGCATTACCTTTTCCTATCATAATCTGGTCACAGACGGCGTATTCGGCGAAATGAATTTTATCGCCTGCCGCAACGTGATGATTTATTTTGACAAGGTTTTGCAAAGCCGCGTTTTAACGCTCTTTACCGACAGTTTGCGCCACGGTGGATTCTTATGCCTGGGTAACCGCGAAACACTGAATTTTTCTAATGTCAAAAACCATTATCAGGCAGCGGACGTCAAACAAAAAATTTACCGCAAAATAGGGGCGGCGCATGTTTGATGCGGTCGTCATCGGTGCATCGTCAGGCGGCATGCAGGCGCTGAAAACACTGCTTTCGGCGTTGCCCGCATCGTTTTTACTGCCGATTGTGATTGTGCAGCATATCCATGAGCATTCCGATGCCTATTTGGCGGAATACTTATCCCGTGCCGGTGCCCTTGCCGTTAAGGATGCAGAAGATAAAGAGACGCCGCAACCAGGTATGGCTTACCTCGCGCCAGCCGGTTATCATTTATTGATCGAGCCGGATGGCAGTTTCAGTCTTTCTATGGACGAAAAAGTAAATTACTGCCGCCCGTCGATTGATATGTTATTTGAAAGCGCAGCAGATGCTTTCGGCGATCGCCTGATCGGTGTGGTGCTGACGGGCGCCAATGCGGACGGCGCCGCAGGATTGAAAATCATCCGGCAGCGCGGCGGTATGGCCATCGTGCAAAATCCCAAAACGGCGGAAAGTCCCTATATGCCGCAAGCCGCCATGCAATGCGCTCAACCGGATCATGTTCTGGATTTGGAAAAGATCGCACCCTTATTGATCAAACTTAATGAAAGGATCTCGTATGGCACAGGCACTGCGAGCTGAGGATTTTTTTCAGGCACAAATGCGCCAAGCATCCGGCCAGGAAGTAACGCCGAATATCTTGATCGTGGACGACCGCAAGGAAAATCTGCTGGCCACGGAAAAAGTTTTGCGGCCGCTTTATGCGAATATCTTTAAGGCTGCATCAGGCAATGAAGCCTTATCGCTGTTGCTGCGTCACCGTTTTGCCGTTGTGCTGTTGGATGTGCAGATGCCGGAGATGGATGGATTTGAAACGGCGATGCTGATGCAGGAACATGAATCCATGCATGGTGTGCCGATTATTTTTGTTACTGCGATTAGCAAAGAAGAAAAATATGCCAGTCAAGCCGCCGAAATCGGCGCAGTGGATTATATTTTTAAGCCCATCAATCCAGATATTCTGAAAAGCAAAGTGAAGGTTTATCTGGATATCTATATGCAGCATGAACAGATCATGAAACTCAACGCTGTGTTGCAGCAATCCAATGAAGAGCTGGAGCGTTTCGCCTATATCTGTTCACACGACATGCAGGAACCGGTGCGTATGATGAATTCTTATGCCGGGCTCCTCGAGGAGCAATCGGCGAATGTGCTGGATGCGGAAAGCCGGAAATATTTACATCAGATTATCAGCAACGCACAGCGCATGCAGAAAATGATCCAAGATATTTTAACCTTCTCGCGCGTCGGGCGAGAGGAAATCAAGGCCGAACGCGTGGACGTAAATGACATTGCGCGCGAAGTGCTGGCCGAATTTGAGGACGTTATCAAAAAAACCGGCGCGCATATTCATTATAATGATCTGCCGGTGTTACAGACCAGCCCAACTTTGATGCGTGTGCTGCTGCAGAATCTGGTTGGCAATGCATTGAAATTTCAGGATGGCCGCCAACCGCCGGAAATCACCGTATCGGCGGAACGCGTGGAAAACGGTTGGCGTTTTGCCGTGCGCGACAACGGCATTGGTATCGATCCAAGATTTCATGATAGAATTTTTACAATTTTTCAGCGGTTGCATCGTAAAGAAGATTACCCTGGTACGGGTATTGGCCTTTCCACCTGCCGCAAATTCATTCGGCTGTGCGGCGGCGATATCTGGTTTGAATCCGCGCCAGGCCAGGGCGCCACCTTTTTCTTTAACCTGCCGCAAGGAGCATCCCATGACGATACCCTTTGAAATTCTGTTGATCGAAGACAATGAAGGTGATGTGGAAATGACCCGCCGCGCTTTTCGTGATATTCAGCCGGCCTGTAATCTTTCGGTCGTAAACGACGGTGCGGAGGCATTGGACTTTCTGAATAAACAGAAGAATTTTGACGGTGCGCCGACACCATCTTTAATGCTGCTGGATTTAAATATGCCGCGAATGGGCGGTTTGGAATTTCTGGAAAACGTCAAAACCGATGCGGCGCTCAAAGTTGTTCCGGTCGTGATGTTTACTAGCTCACAATCACCCGGTGATATCCGTAATTGCTATGATCATCACGCCAGTGCCTATGTGGTAAAGCCTTTCAGTGGCAAAGAATTTACCAAAGCCTTGCAGGATATCGTGCATTTCTGGACGAGCCTTGGTCAATTGCCGCAAGTAGTCTAATCCACTTGCCCGGTATATGGAAATAACCATACTATGATATGAAAAACAAATCTGTTATGTTGCAATTGGGGTAGGTGAAATGCGCGGGTTTTTTCGTCTTTTGATAGGGGCGATGGTGTTTGTCTCGTGGGAACCTATGCTTGCCCATGCGGCGGATTTTTCTATTAATTCAGCAATTATTGAGTTCAATAAAGACGGCCCGCGCCAGCAGGATGTTATCATCAGCAGTCATTCGTCGGACAGCAATTACATCATTACGGAAATCAATGAAGTCATCAATCCGGGCCGACCGGATGAAACGCGACATCTGATCACCGATCCAGCGCAGAGCGGATTGTTGGTGGTGCCGGACAAAGTGGTTCTCGCGCCCGGGGGTGAAAAAGTTTTGCGTTTTGTTTTGCTGCATGAGCCGGATGCGCAGGAACATATTTACCGTGTTGCTATTAAGCCTATCGTGAAAGGCATTGATGACAGCAACCGCCTTGGCCTGAAAATTCTGATCGGTTATGAAGTTTTAGTTATTGTCCGGCCTGCTGCGTCCGTGCCGTCTTATCAAGCAGGGCGGCAGGGCAACAATTTCTCCGTCATCAATAATGGCAATACCGATATTCTTTTCCAAAACGGCCAGCAATGTTTGGCGCCTGGGAATTGCAAACCGTCACGGTTAATGCGCGTTTATCCGGGAACCAGTGCGCAGGTCACTCTACCGCTGAACGCGCCGGTGACTTATTCCGTTTGGGACGGCGCGCGGACTATTGAGAAGCGATTTGATTAATCGGCGCACAAACTAAATCGTCGTGGTATAACAATACGCCGTTCACCGGCGCTGCATCCGGCAAATGCACCTGGCAATTGCCGCCATCCGCAGTGGCGAAAGTCATGGTATGCGGCGCGGATAGTTCCGCTTGCACGCGGCCCGTATCATCGGTGGCGGTTTGCGCATGGCCTTCTTGCAATACGCCGCCGGCCAGAGCTGTGCCGCCGGGCGTCACAATGCGCCCCGCCACGACGTAAAATTTATTCGCATCCCAAACCAGTTTCACCACATTGCCGGGATAAAGCGTTACTTTGCGTTCCATCGCGTCATAATCTACGAGGCCAGTTTTCGCGGGCGCAATTCGGATGCGGTAGGTGTGGAAAGGCGAGAGGTAAATCATCTGACGGTCGCCGACGCTGACGCTGCTGCGTTCAATGCCGTTGACGAAAATTTTCATGGGCATATCGGCATCGCCGCTGGTTTCGATAATCACCGCGCTTTTATCATTTTCATCGCCGCCCAGATGGAATTCATCCGCCAATTCCGCAGCGTTAAAGGAGAAATTGCCGCCGTAGCTGAACATAGATTGCCCCTGGCCGAATGAATCCTGTACGCTGCCGCTGGCCTGGCCGAAATCTCCGCGCAGATCGGCATCACCGCTGATGGTGCGGCGGTCTTTGTCATGGCTGATCTCCGCGCCTTCGATTTCATGATTGCCTGGTGTGGAACCGTCGTGCCAAACGCGCAAACTGCCCAGTGCGCCGTCGGTGCCGTTGCCCATATCCATGCCGCCGGTGGCGGTGACGCCGTAATCGCCGAAGCGCGTGGAAAAATAAAGCAGCATGCTGCCTTCGCCGCGCCCGCCGGTATTGGCGGCGTTGGCGGTAAGGCGCAAAATGCTTTCATTCCGCTGCCAAATGCGCCATTCCGCATAAGGTCCGGCAGAAGTGATGGCGGGGGAATTTTCATTCTTCGTATAACTCGCGCGCAGACCGAGATTGAAAGTCGGGCTGGCCGCATAAGTTGCCGTTGCAGTGCCCTGCGTATTCGTTTGCACGGCGTTTTGAAAACCGGGGACGTTATCATTGCTCATCCATAATTGCCGTACATCAATATCGGCACTCCATTTGCCGACGTTATAAAGATAACCCGCCTGCGTGCCAAAATCGCCATGCGTGGAAGTCAGCAGCGTGCCTTCGGCTTGCCCGCTGGGGCGCAGCCAGAATAATCCGCTTTCCATAAAGACGCGGTTCGACACGCCGAGCAGGCTGAGGTTCAAGCCCAAATTATCATCAATCCGCCGCACGGTTCCCGCACGCAAAATGGGATTGGATGTGATGACCGGCACGGTTCGGTCGTTGATCGCAGGTGCACGGATCAGGCCGCCTTGCAGATAATAAATGGGCGCGTCGGTGGGCGGAATTTCCTGATGTTTGGCAAAGAAATGCTGTTCTTCGCGCACGGAGCCGTCGGAATCCCGAATCTTCAACGTGATATTATAAGCGCCATCTGGCAGGACGCTGGTGTCAATGCGCTGATTGCCTGCTTCATAACTGCGTGAGGAATAGAGGCGGCCTTCACGATAAATCGAAACAAAAGCGCGGCGCGGCAGATAGACGATAATATCATTGCCCTCGGTTTTATATTGATCCAGCCACGTACGCATCGAAGTGGCATATGAAACCCCCGCGATATCGCGGTCAGTGATCAACGCCATCGGATTGCTGCGGAACAATCCACCGGATGCATCCCAACCTTGGCTTTCATCATGTCCCGCGAGTGTGTCAAATCGCAAACCCTGGTTGGCATAGGTGGTTTGTATGTCAAGGCGTTTTTCGCCGGATGAGAAAGTGGAATTATTGCCGAAAGCGAAATTGGGCGTAGCGCCGCTCGTGCCGTTAATCGCGCCGTTGAAAGAAGCGATGGAGGAAAAAGAACGGTCACCCGGCAGGGGCAAGAAATGATCGCCTGTTTCGTCCGTGACGGATAAGTCGTTTTTATTGATGAATAATTCCGCACTCAAATGATCTTCATCAAAAATCACGCCGATAACGTCGGGCTGCAGCTTACCGCAGTTATCTTGGTGTTTCGTCGTGCAAAGCAATTCAGCATGCGCGGGCAGTGGGCGGCTAAGCGCGTATAACGTGTGCGTTTTATCCTTGATATTCGGCAACGCGGCGATAACCGCTTCCGGTTTATCAAGCTGAACAACCCCCGGCGCAAAATGGACAGCAAAACGCCCCAACGCCTCGCCGCCGTAGGATAAGGATATCAAAGCAAAACGCGGCTCATCCAGTTTTTCAAATCCCTGCGGTGCGCCACGCACAGTCTTTACCGCCGCGCAAGCGGGCATGGCCCACGCGCCGATCAAAATCCATACCAAGATTAACTTCCGCCAGAGAGGCACCCAATTCCTCCTGCTCTATCGATTTCAGTATCAAGTCGGGCTGACTAATAACGTAATCGTTCCCGTATAATTCCCTGCCAAAGCGTTCGTCATATCTTGTGTCGTAATCTTAATCGTCAGGCGCGCGTTCGGTCCGCTCGGATTTCCTAACGCGCAGGAAGTTGAAAGAATATTTGCCTTCATCTGGCCCGTCAGTGCCACATTGTTACTAAGCTGTGTGCCGTTCGTCGAACCCAAGTTCCCAGCGCCGGAATCGTCCCAATAAAGCGAATAGGGGATCTGATGCGATCCACTGGTGAGGATATAACCGCCCGGACTGCTGATCGTAATGGAATAACTCGTCAGCGGCACCGTCACGAGCGCGTAAATGCATAAATCCATATGCGCAACAATGGCCGGATCGCCGATGCCCCAGGTGCCCAAATTAAAATCGCTTATATTACTGATCTCAACCGGGCCGACGCCAAGTATCTGTGCCGTCGCAGGTTGATTTGCCGTAGCAATTAAAACCGCCAAGATAATCAAAAAACGCCGCATGTCGCACATCCATCAAAACGGCGTAATCAGCATAGTAATCGTGCCGCTATAAGGCGTCGAGCTCGCCATCGCGGCGGTCATATCGGCATCGGTGATATTGATAATAACGCGCGCCGTATCATTACCCGCGCCACCGTGATTACAATCTGCCGTGGTCGTAGCGGCATTGGAAAAATCAGTGGATTGCATATTGCTGCCGAGCGGTGTGCCATTGTTATCCAATGCGCCCGTACCGTTGCTATTCCACGTCACACTATAAGGAATATCATTGCCGCCACTGCTCAACGTAAAGGCATTGCCTGCGCCGCTGCCTGTCGCCGTGACTTTATAACTGCCAGTCGAGGAATAAACGCAAATGTTGGAATAAAGCGTCACATCGCCATCGCCGATGCTCCAGCTGGGCAGCGTCATATCGCTAATATCGGTGATCTGTGCCTCAACAACTTTTGTCACGCTGATATTCACGCTGCCGGTGGAGGTGGGACCCAGAGTCCCTTGTGTTGCGGCATGCCCCGGCAGCGGAGAATTTATTTCCGCCAGCAATAATATCAATAAATACATTCTGACATTATGAAATTTAAACATGCTGCAAACCTTTGGTTGACACATGTAAAATCACAACAACCTTATCGTGTATTTTATGATAACCTTTATGAAAAAGCGGTTTACTATCCGTGATGAAACGGAAAACTTTTCATCATTTTTTGATTATCTTTTTGTAAAATTATTGGCTTATTCAGCGAGTATTTTAAGCAAAATTTATGTTTCCTGCTCATGTCCATAAGACTTTGATTTCAAACAATTTTTTTGGTTGCAAGGCACTCAACCCGTGCGTAACAGGGCATAACCACCATTAGCAGTCTGCAAGTTCAGACAGGGTATTTGTTCAATAAAAGGCTTTAATTTATCCAGTCCCGCAGGCTTATTCATATAACCCACCGCTCCCAGGGATTTTGCACGCGCTATATCTTTGTCATCATTAGAAGTAGTGCACATGACGACTGGGATCCCGCGTAATTCATCCTGGTCACGCATTCTTTCCAGCAATTCAAAGCCGCTCATGCGCGGCATATTGATATCAAGTAGTAAGAGATCTGGTTTCCCCTGAGTATTGATTTCGGATTGGAGTATTTCTAGCGCTTCGGTGCCGTCGCGCGCTATGGTCAAATGACATTGTAGATTCACACGATCGATTAAAAGAATTTTGGCCAGCTTAATATCGGCCTCATTATCGTCTACCAGCATGATACGCGCGATGGATTCAGGTTTGCCTTGCAGGGCAGCTTCTGGCTGTATGGTTGGAGTGGCAGTAAGGGATGAAGTATCAGTTGTATCTTGTGGCAGGGTAAAAAAGAACATCGTGCCTTTGCCCGGCGTGGATTCATACCAGATCTTGCCACCGTAAGACTCCACAATCTTTTTACAAATTGCAAGACCAAGACCAAGGCCTTGTTCTTTTTGATGGTTCATGCGGCGGAAAGGTTCAAACACCTGCGCGCCGTAATGATCTGCAATACCGATGCCGTTATCCGCGATTCGTAAAATCCATTTGTCATCCTGGCGTGCTGCATCAATATGAATTTCAGGCTTTTTGTCCGAATGGCGGATGGCGTTGCAAATCAAATTTTGTAAAATCTGTATTAAGTGCATGTGATTAATATAGACCCGCGGCAAAGAGCCATGCGTGATGGCGGCACCGCTATCGCGGATCAATTGTGCAATATTGTCCTTCACTTCTTCCAGCACAGCCGCGATGTCACAATGTTCGCGTGCGATTTGTTCCGGCGAAGTATCAAGGCGCGTATAGAAATAAACTGTTTCCACCAAATTGCCCATGCGCTCGGCAGCCTTTTGGATATATTGCGTATATTCTTTCCCACTTTCCGAAAAGATTTCGCCTTCAATTAGCAGATCGAGGAAGGATTTGATTGTGCGTACCGGCTCTTTCAAATCATGTGCCAGAGCGCGCGTGAAGATTTCTAATGCCGTACGTTGTTCGTGAATACGTTTTTCCATCGCGCAATGTTCCACTGCGCTGCGCACAATACGTTGAATCGCTTCAGGTGTGACAGCAGACTTCGTGATATAATTTTGTGCGCCTTCATGCATTGCGGTGACGGCAATGGATTCATTTCCCTGACCGGTTAGCATCACCACCGATACAAAAGGCTGCGCCGCGCGAATGCGTTTTAAGATTTCGATACCGTTATAGCCTGGCAGCGAATAATCCAGTAAAACACAATCGGGCGGGGCAACTTGAATTTGTTGTAGGCCTTTTTCACCGTCATCCGATTCAACAATATCATAAATTTCATACGCATCCTTTTGCAGACAACGGCGATAAAGCAGCCGGTCATCCTCATTGTCATCGATGATGAGGATCTTCATGCTATATTCTCGGACAGGCTGTTTTTAGGCAGCAGCGCGATTTCAAACCAGTATTCTTTGAGCCGCTTGATGGCCTCAATCAGCCCGTCAAAACTGACTGGTTTTTGCACATAGGTATTAGCCCCCAATTGATAACAGGCCTGCACATCCCGTTCATCGCTGGAAGTGGTTAGAATAATCACCGGAATGCGTTTTAACATGTCGTTGGCTTTGATCATTTCGAGCGTTTTACGCCCATCAAGGCCTGGCATGTTTAGATCCAGTAAAATTAATCCCGGTTTCGCGGTTTCTTGGCTCCTGTATTTGCCTTCGTGTTTCAGATAATCCAATGCTTCTTGGCCTGACGCGCACCAATGAATCGGGTTGCGCAAATTAACTTTTTTAAAAGCGCGTAGTGTCGCTTCATAATCATCTTCGCTGTCCTCCACGATTAGGATGGATTGAGTTGCCATGGTCTCGCTCATATTTATCTCCCTAGAGTGAAATAAAACACAGTGCCTTGGCCCGGGATGGATTCCAGCCAGATGCGGCCTTTATGACGTTCGATAATTTTCTTCACGAACGTTAAACCGACACCAGTGCCTTCTTCTTTACTGCCGTCTGCGGGCTGCAAGCGTTTGAAGATACGAAAGATTTCTTGGTGAAAGCCAGGCTCAATCCCGACCCCATTATCCTTGACGTAGAATACACCATTTTCTGGTCCTTGAGGAGTCTCGGCGCGGTCCAAAAAGCCGATTTCTACGATACGTTCGGGCTTGTCATTATATTTAACAGCATTGGTGATGAGATTACGGAAAACCTCCGTAATCCTGGGTTTATCACAGACAATTTTGGGCAGTTTTTTTGGTACAATAATATGTGCATTGCGCTCATGCAGAAAGGACTCCATCATTTCTTCGATATCCGAAATAATCTGATGAACATTAGTTTCCTGGATCGCTAGTTCTGCGCGACCCAGGCGTGAGAAATAGAGCAAATCATTCACCAGGTGTTCCATACGCCGCGATAGATGGGCAAGACGATGGAGTCGCTTTACGCCATCTTCGTCCAATTTTCCTTCATAATCCTCTAACAAAAATGACGCATGATTAAATAGTCCGCGTAGCGGTTCTTTCAAATCATGCGAAGCAATATAAGCGAAATCATCTAATTCCTGATTACTGCGTTCTAAATCACGCATATAGCGCAGCAGCTGGGCTTCAGCTTGTTTGCGTTCGGTGATGTCGCGTGCGGTTTTGGATGCACCAATGATTTCTCCTGCTGCATTTCGGATGGGTGAAACAGCCAACGAAATATCAATTAGCCGGCCGCCTTTCGCCATGCGCACAGTCTCGAAATGATCCACTGATTTTCCTTCATGAATTTGCGCGATGATTTGATTTTCTTCATTCATATACTTTGGCGGAATGATAAGATTAATATACTGACCGATGGCCTCCGCCGCGCTATAGTCAAACAGATGTTCTGCTCCACGGTTCCAGGACAGAATTTTGCCATCCAGTGTTTTGCTGATGATCGCATCTTCTGAGGATTCCACCACGGCGGCGAGCAGCAGTGCTGCTTCGACATTTCTCTGTAAGGCGTTCATAATCTGCATTAAATTACCGATTTCCGCGAGTTGTCTGCGCTGCGGCGGCACGAACGCGCCCGGCTTGCCGTTTGCTATACTGAGTAAAGCATCAATCATATAATTAATCGGATGCACAACGCGATTTGTAACAAGGTGAAAAGTATAGATGCAAAGTGTTAAGGCAATCATCAAAATCAAACCATGAAAAAGAATGGCTTGTTGTGCTTTGACTCGGAAGTTCATCACATAGCGCACTATTTCTTTATGCGACGCTGCTTTTAAATCATCTAGAGAGTCTCCCAGTTCGCTGGACAATTCCAGCCATATATCCGCGCCGATGGGATAGGTGCCGCTGTGTGCGTCAGGCAAATAGAAAATATTCTCGGTCATATCCTGCAGGGTTTCGTAATGGCTTTTTGCATCGGAAAATTCCGCGCTAATGATGGGGAAGAGGCCGCTTTGCGCTGCTAAGATTTCAGCGGTTTTCCAACTGAGATCGACGGCGCCTCGGTTGTGCCATAGTTCTGCGGATTGCTGCGGCGTAGGGGCAGCGTTGGTTGAAATCAATTCCGCAATTGCGGCGCGCTCGTGACCTGTATTATCCATGATGATGCGTAAACAATGCCAGTAGCGCATGTGCAGGGTTGCGGTGGGGTCAATATCAGAAAAATGCCCTGCAAAGCCAAGCCATAGATCTTCAGTCTGCTCTGTGAGCGCCGTAACAGTGTCATACCATTTTTTCTCAAGAGTTGGGGATGTTGCGCGATCTGAAACGGTCCGGCTGATCTGCTGGCGCAGTTTTTCAATTTCCGTGCGGTAGGATAGAGTTTTTTGTTGCAATTGATCGAGTTCAGGAAACCGGTATTGCCGCAAAGATCCCATGGCGTCATTCATTGCCGCATCTGCTGCCATGCGGCTTTCTGTCAAGCGTGGCTGGAGTGTTTCCAACGTTTCCGGCGCGTGTAGAATGGTCAGTGCGATATCGCGCTCGATGGAAAACTTTTCTGTTGCATCGAATAATTTCTCGCTGATCACTGTCGCATTTTTAAGTTGTGTGATTTTATTCAGCCGCTGCCATTCGCTATAAACATCACCGCCTGCTAATCCGGCAATAAGCAACGCCAAAACCGCAAAAGCCGACAATAAAACCGTACGGATGGAGTTGGCGCACCATTTCATTAATTGTCTCCATGCACAATGGTGACGAGGCGTAACAGGCGGTCTTCAATATGCAATCCAGCATGATCCACAGCATCTAGATCCAAATTGGCATTGATGTGATCGTTTTGGTGGCTGAATTCAATCATGCCGCCTGCGGCTGCGAAGCCAGGAAAATCACTGACCGTTAAAATGCTTTTTCCAACCAACGCGCGATGCAGATTGGGCCACGCGGATTGTTCGTTCTGATTCACAAAAAGCATTTGGCAATTCGTTATTTCGCCCGCGCCCTGCACATAGCGGATTGCGATTTGATGCTGATTCACCGTGCGCCCCTGGATGGGATTGAGGCTACCGCTAAAAGGGTCATCACCGAAAATACAAATATTAAGGGTTGCGCCAGTCAGGCTTGCTGCGGGCCAGTCCGTATATTTCAGAAAATTATACAGCAGACCGGCTTTGATTTGTTGTTCCTGAAGTTGCACAACTTCCGCGTGTGCTGTTACGGAAAGCCCGCACAGCAGCGCAAGCGCAAAAAGAAGGCGTATTAAAATCTGCACGTGATTTTTCCATAAACGCTGCGGCCAATATAGGCTGCCATGGTTTGCGGGTTGGTTGCGGAAAGGAATTCAGGATGTTCAGGTTCCAATAAATTTTGCCCGACCAGATCGAATTCCAATCCGTCCGCGATGCGCCAGCCCAGGCGCATATCAAGCCGAGTGTAACCCGGAAGACCGAAATCTTGCAAATGGTCGACACGGTATAAAATCGTATCAAACGAAACATCGCGCGTAATATCCCATTCGGCGTGTAGATTACCTTGGAAACTTGGCGATTGGTTTTCCGCATTTTCGCCGACGCTATTAGGACTCCATAATTTCATTTCCAGTAAACTGCCTGAAGCAGACAGGCGCAGATTATTAAGCGCACGCCAATCGAGTGTGGTTTCCAGTCCGTGGCTTTCACCCTTCATGCTATTGTTCGGCGTTAAGCCTTCAAAGACATGGTCGAAAGGCAGGATGGAAACGGTATAGGATTCCAGTTCAGAATAATCATTATAAAAAGCCGCCACATCGACTGAGGCGGTCGGCGTCAATTGCCGCCTGTAACCAAGTTCATAGGCTACCAAATCTTCACTATATAAATTCGGATTGGAAAGTGTATCAACCGTATAAACCGTGCTGGCAATCTTGGCCGCAGCCTGTACCAGTGTCAGATCATCATCCAACCGGCTTGGCGTGCGTACGGCGCGCGACACTGCGCCCCAGATCATTTGTTGATCATCTGGATGATATTGCAACCGCGCGCTAGGTTGAATTTCGATGCCGGTATAATTATTGTCTTCGAACTTGCTGCCCAATGTCAGGTACCAACGGTTCGGATCCAACGTGATTTTGTCCTGAATAAAACTGTTCAAAATCTGATCATGCGCACGCGCGTGGAGCGCTGTCACATCAGGGGATAAACCCAGCTTATCCTCACTATAGCGGTAATGTGCCCCGACCGTAAATTTGTTCCAAGCCATTTGCGGCGCTTCATATTGTGTGTCGAAATCAAAGGATGTGCGCGTATCATCGAGGTATTCCTGACTGCGGTAAACGTAATCCACATAGCTTTGTACCGTCAGTCGGGAATCCGAACTGTAATTACGCGTCCAGCGGGTGAGCAAATTCGAGCCGCGCGCATCGATATATTCATCTGTCAGAGGGTTAGTGCCGGCCGTGAGGTTCGGGTAAAACCGTAATTGTCCGGCGGAACTTTGGTATGTATCGCCTTGTACCGTCAAACTGTCATTATTCACGCCGATTTTGTCCCAATCGGTGCGAAAACCACCACGCCCTTCGGCCCAACCGTCATGATCCGTCGTGCCAAAACCGCTGGTTGCTGAGTTGTGTGTGCCGCCACCTTGCACGGCTGGCTCGGGGCCGCGATCGGTATATTTGCCGTAAACGCGCCAGGCGCCGCCGTCATCAAGCCGGCCGCCGTAACGCGCTTCGCCAATCGCTTTTTCATGATTACCCACTGCTAGGCTGGTCAGGCCGCCTTGCGTCTCCCCCGCCTTTTTCGTGATGATGTTGATGACACCGTCGACCGCATTATCACCCCATAATGTACCGCCTGGGCCGCGCACCACTTCAATCCGGTCAACGTCCTCCAGTACTGTATCTTGCGCATCCCAATAGACGCCGGAAAAAAGCGGATCATAAACTTCGCGCCCATCGATCAGTACCAGCAGTTTATTGCCCAAGCCCGTGCTGGCGAAACCGCGCACGGAAATCGCCCAGTTGTTCGCATTGACCTGCGCGACCTGTACGCCGGGCACTAGCCGCAGCGCCTCGGGAATTGAAGTCGCGCCCGATCGCATAATGTCTTTATCTGTTAAAACATAGATCGCTGCTGGCGCATCCATGACTTTTTCCGGCGTTTTGGAAACTGAAATCACCGTGGCATTGAAAAGTTGCTCAGGCGAGAGTGCGAAACTGTCCAGTGTATCATCTGCATAAGCAGAGGATACAGGTATCATCAAACAGGGAGTCAACAATAAGCCTGCTAGCGCCGCGCGCACTGACCGATTGCAAAAGCAAAACTTATTTGTTGAAGATAGCAGAGCCATGAAATCGAAATTATAATGCCAAAGATTAAAATTATAATCACAATTTTAAGTTGTATAACTTATAGTAATTATTATTGAAAGTTTATAATTCATTTTAAAGGCAAGGTGCCTCTGCATAACTGATTGAATTCCCATCCGTTATATTTCTGATAATCTTTATTTATAATTTTCTAACGTCTTGCAGTATTTGAAGTTAAAACCAAATTGGATGCTGTTATTTATGGTGCCGGTGAAACAAAGGCGGTTTTTATAATCTGGCCCAGATCTTCGGGTTGTACAGGTTTGACGAGGTGATAATCAAAACCTGCGGCCTTGGATTTGTTAAGATGTTCAGTTTGGCCCCAGCCGGTTTGCGCGATGAAAACGGTGTTTTTCAAATGGGGATTTTGCTTCAGAACTTGGCAAACTTCATAGCCGTTCATCACGGGCATGCCGATGTCCAGTAAAATGAAATCCGGCCGGATGCGTTCGGCAAGCGCAATGGCGCTAGAACTATCATAGGCTGAGTGTGCTTCATGTCCTAGTAATTCCAGCATCCAGACCAGTGTTTGGGCGGAATCTTTATTATCGTCCACAACCAGCATGCGGTATAGCGACTCCGACTCTGCCCCCTTGTTTGGCAGTTCTTTAACCTCGGGTTGTGATAAAGCGGCTTCATCATCGGCCGTTAACAGTGGCAGGCGGACAATAAATTCACTACCCTTGCCCAGGCCCTCGCTTTTCGCCGTAATCGTGCCATCGTGCAGTGTCAAAAGATTTCTTGCCAGGGTCAAACCGATACCCAGCCCGCCCTGGGAGCGTTCATAAGTATGATCGACCTGTGCAAACAATCCGAAAATGTGCGTGAGCATATCCAGTGGAATGCCGATGCCATTATCATGTACGCAAATGGTTGCGTGAGTTTTGTCCGCTTCAGCTTTCAAAATGATATGCCCGCCGTTTTCGGTATATTTTGCCGCGTTATTCAGTAAATTTGTAAAAACCTGAGCCAGGCGTGTGGCATCGCCTTTCAGCCAGATAGGATCATCGGGCAATTGCAGGGTTAAAAGGTGCTTATGCATTTTGATTTGTAGTTGCGTTGTTTCAACCGCGTTACGAATTACATCTCCCAACAGAACTTTTTCCATGCGAACGTCGATCTTGCCGCGTGTGATGCGCGAAACGTCCAGCAAATCATCTACCAGCCGCACCAATTGTCGTGCCTGTTTTTCCACCAAATGATGTACATCATAAGACGCGCCGCTGATTTTTCTGGATAGATGTGTGACATTCAACGCGTTGCAAATGGTGGCCAGGGGATTGCGCAATTCGTGCGCGAGGACCGCCAGGAATTCATCTTTGTAGCGGTCTGCTTCACGAATTTGCGCGATCAGGCGTTCATTTTCACGCGCTTCTTCTTTTAGGTTTAGCACAAGCTTTTTATTTTCTTTATCAATTTGTTTGGAAGCGCTTAGGCACAGGCCTGTGGTTGCCACGATGGCCATAAAACTTTGTAGTAACATCAAACTTGCATCCAAAGAATCCACCTTGAATGGCCCTATGTTATGAAGGGTTGCCCAAATTGCGATGCCTGATGCGATTAAAGTTATCAGACTGGTTCCTTGCTGGCCAAAACGCAGCGCCGCCCAGATCACAAAGGGGAAAACCACATAAATAAAAGCTGGCCCGACCTGACCAGTGGCGGTAGGTTCCACAAAAATGCCGATCAATGCAATCAGCAAGCCTATCAGTAGTACGGCGCCTTCGGCCAATTTGTCAGCAGACCAAGAGTTGCGCAAAGCGTTAGCCCAGGCGAGCAAAAACGGCGCAACTGTGATTGCTCCCACCGCATCACCTGTCCACCACAGCAGCCAGAGTTTGGGAAAAACATGCCAGCCTTGCAATCCGCCCAAACAGAGACTGGCTACGCCTACAGTTGCGCTGATCATGGTGGAAAGAATGGCGCTTAAGAATACCAGGCCTAAAACATCGCGAAACCGGCCCATGCCGTTGTCAAAATTCACCAGCCGCTGCAGCATCCAAGCGCCCGCAACGGCTTCAAGCGTATTACCGCAGGCAATGCCCATAGCTGTCAGAATAGGTTCATGTGCGGTTGCATTAGTAAAAAAAGCGCCCAGAGCAATCGCGGGCCAAACGCGAAAACCAAAAAGCAAAATCGCGGCGAGCGCAATGCCTGTCGGCGGCCAGACCGCCGTAATTTGTTCGGCGGTAAAGGCCATGGTAAAGCCCAGCTTGGAAGTAGCCACATAACCGCCAGCCAGAATGAAAAAGAGTAAAATATCCTTCAGCGGCTTTCTTAAAAATCTAAGCCGACCTTCTTCAACCGGAATAAACGCATCAGATCGAGATTCCATGGCTCATGGCAAGGTTGTTAGGAGACCTTTTTATACAATATTCTGCCCTGCAAAGCCATAGCCTAGCATTACCTTGATTCCTAACGAACTAATGAACTCCGATGTCTTAGAACTGGTTGCATTGTTAATGCTACAGAAATTACCCATTATTACCCCCACTTCCGGAATCTGGAAAATATCCGACGGCAGAGCAGCAAAAGTATTGATTCTTCCTATCAAGAATGGCTGGAACAGGTTCGAGTTTAAGTATTTCTGGCAGGGCGTCATTTTTTCTTGTAAAGTTGCCCCGTTGTGTCTAAAGCATAGCTACATCTGGAACATATTTTGAGGGAGATTCTAATGCCTCTGCGCTCTTTGGCCAATGACTCACCTATTTGTATCGTAACTGGGGGCGCGGGCTTTTTAGGCAGCCACCTTTGTCACAGGCTGCTCAAAAATGGCTATAATGTTTTATGCATCGATAATTTCTATACTGGTAATCTAGATAATATCCAGGAATTTACGAATAATTCGCGCTTCCAACTCATGGAAGCAGATGTTGTTGACCCCGGCACTCTTAATCAGATTAAGGCATCAGGTATTGTGCCTGCTTATATTTTCAATTTGGCCTGTCCGGCGTCGCCGCCAGCATATCAAAAGGATCCTCGTTATACCCTGAGGACGGCTATTTACGGTACAGATAATTTTCTTGCCCTGGCACAGGAAACAGGCGCGACATTTTTCCAAGCCTCTACCAGTGAAGTTTACGGCGATCCTGCCATTCATCCGCAACCAGAAAACTATTGGGGAAATGTAAATCCGGATGGTGAGCGCTCTTGTTATGATGAGGGCAAACGCGTGGGTGAAACCTTTTGCGTTGCTTACGAAAAAGAAGGGGTGGACGTTCGTATTGCTCGGTTTTTTAACACTTATGGCCCAAACATGGATCCGAAAGATGGGAGGGTTGTGTCAAACATGATTTGCCAAGCTTTAAAAGGTGATAATATCACCATTTACGGTGATGGAACGCAAACACGTTCATTTTGTTACGTTGATGATTTAATCGAAGGCATCACACGATTGGTTTTTGATAGCAATTATCATGGGCCTGTGAATTTGGGTAATCCCGGCGAATTTACTATGCGGGAGTTGGCAGATTTGATCAAAGCATTAACAGAGTCAAAGTCTGACATTGTTTTTCTTTCATTGCCTGGGGACGATCCGAAAAAACGTCAGCCGGATACGACACTGGCAAAGGAATTATTGAAAGGTTGGACTGCGCAGGTCCCATTGGAGGCGGGATTAAGAAAAACTATTCCCTATTTTGCGCATAAGCTCAGAGTTCCCAATCCTATCAAACCCGGAAATGCCGTAATATTGGCTGCTTAAACGGTTTAAATGGAGTTTTGGCCCCTAGATTTAATTATTCTTTATTGGATATAGATGCGTTTAAGTTGTTAATGCTTAGAAGATCTGTGTAAAAACACCCCTCATACGATCAGAAGGAATAAATGATGTCAGTTTTTAATTCACGTGTTTCATTAGCGGCGGCTTTGACGGCGTTTTTATTTTCTGCGGCGCTTGGCGCAGGCGGGCGGGCGCAGCGGCAAGTCCGCTTGAGGAGGGCAAGATTACCTATGAAACATCCGCAAAACCGGTAAGCGGGATATTAAAACAAGTGTCATCGGTTTTTGGGAAAAAATAACGGTGTCTCCAGAGGTTGGCAGGCAAATTGTGGCTATTCGGGTTCAAAACATGTTGCCGGATGTTTTTACAAAAAATCTGGCGGATACTCTGCATGCGAAAGTTGTCAGGACTAGCGCTGGGCTACGATTTGAAACTTCGGAAAAAGAGTGGAAACAAACGCATATGGAAATGCGCGCTCGCGATGTCCTTTTCCATTTCCGGCGATCAGGATCTATGATGAAAACGGCGGGATGCCACAGGGCAGGCGACAGGATCTAAACCGCCGCTTGAGCCAAAGTAGTCTTGATTTAAGCTTAAGCCAGATTGAGAATAATTCTCATTGACAGGTGGCATCAGGGCATTTATGGGAATGATAATCATTCTCAGAAGCGATCTAATGCCAACCGCCTCCTTACCACTTTATGCCGGAACGCCAAAATCTCAGGATAAAGGCGCAATTTTGAGGCTTTTGGGCCTTTTGCCGCGTGAGGCACACTACCTGCGCATCGCTGAGGGGTATGGATCGCCGGAAGACATCATTCAGGCCGCTGCTGCCCAATTACAAAACTTTGGCGTGCAGCAAGGATTGGCGGATTCACTGGAGCCAGTTTTTGCCGCATTGCGCCAATACCAGAATGATCACGGCACAGCTCAGGTGAACGTGGCCTTGGGCATTCTGCCAGCCGGATTCTCGCCCCCCTTGGTTACGGGTAAGGGCGAACGTCACATCATTTTCTATCCTGAAAATACCGGTCAGCCGCGGAAAATAGCGCTGCGCCACGAATTGAGTCTGGCTATTCACGCGCCGCAGGGAGCAGGGCACAGACTTGCTGGCGTATTTCCACGCCAGCAACAGCGCGGTCTGATGCTGCAAATCGCGCGTCCAGCACAAAGTGACAATGCGCAATTGGCATCGTGCGCCGTGAAACGATCCGCTTTAAAAACGGGCACGTTGCAATTCCTGTGGAGCCTACAACAGAAATCTGTGGGCATGCTAACAAACCGGACAGCTTGCTGTGCAAAGCCATCTGTATTGCGGCGCAAACCGCCTTGCCGGAAGATTTGCAAGCGACACTGGAAATTAAGCATGGTGTTTATCCTTTGCATGTCAACCAACATCAAGCATGGAAGGACTTAGACAGTGTGCGCCAAGCTTACCGCAACGATCCCTCGCGCCTCGTCAATGTAATCAGTTTTATGCTTGTTATGGGTATGAAGTTTGGAGGACGTAATCATACTTCAGATTTTCATTTACACGGGGCACAACCATAACTTAATCTTATGTCTAAATGGGTTATTGAGTGTGATTTAAACCAGTTTAACCCATTAATTTCATTTGAAAATCAAGGGGTTTATAAGGTTTCGTCAAGTAATCGTCCATTCCTGCTGCTAGGCAAAGTTCGCGATCGCTTATCATGGCGTTCGCCGTAAGGCCAATGATGCGTATGCGATTTCCGGTGCCGGACTGCAACTCCCGCTCGCGGATCATTCGCGTGGTTTCGAGGCCGTCGATGCCCTGCATCTGCACATCCATCAAGATTGCGTGGTAGTTTTTCTGGCTAATTTTTTCCAGCGCTTCATGGCCGCTTTCTGCGATGTCGTAGTCGTAACCGAATTCTTCCAGATAAAGCGCCGCGACCATAGCGTTGGCGGCATAATCTTCCACTACCAGAATGCGTGGCTTGTCCGATGGCAATGATTGCAGCGGTGCCCGGGAAGAAGAAATAGCATTCGTCTGCGCTTCAGAATTTGTTGTTTGAATAATTTTCAACGGCAGTATAACCGTAAAAACAGATCCCGTGGCGGGTTTGCTGCTGACGGTAATGCTGCCCCCCATTAATTCGATAAGTCTTTTCGTAATCGCGAGTCCTAAGCCAGTTCCTCCATAACGCCGAGTGATGGAACTATCCGCTTGAGTAAATTTATCAAATATTTTGTCCAGCTTTTCGGGCTGAATTCCAACGCCGGTGTCGCGCACAATGATTTCAATATTGGCTGTATTCTGGCTGCCATCAAATGGCTTAACTGTTAAACTCACACCACCTGTTTCGGTAAATTTAATGGCATTACTGCATAGATTCATTACAATCTGAGAAATTTTGGTTGGATCGCCTTCAAATGCATAATCTGCGCTTGCTGCAATATCGAGATGGAAGTCTAAACGCTTTTCCTGAATGCGCATCTCCATCATGCTGGAGATTTCTTGCAAGATTTTATTTAATTCAAATGGGATGCTTTCCAATTCCATGCTTTGCGCTTCGATTTTTGAAAGATCAAGCAGGTCATTAATCAGCATCAACAGCGTATCGGCGCTGCTTTTTAAAGTTTCAATATAGGTTCTTTGTTTCTCGCCTAAACCCAGTTGGCGCGATAGGATATGTGAGATGCCAATAATCGCGTTCATTGGCGTGCGTAATTCGTGGCTCATGTTCGCCAGAAATTCTGATTTGGCTACATTCGCCGCTTCGGCTTTGTCCTTCTCCACGCGAAGGCTTTTTTCGTTCTTCTGAAGCTGCTTTTCCAATTTATGACGTTCGGTCATGTCAATAATGACGCCAACCCAACCTAAAACACGATTAGCTTTCCCAAAAATTGGATTATAAATACATTGTACGTATCGCACGCCAATCGGCATACTTAATTCGGTTTCATAAACTACTCGCTCCCCCTGGAGCGCGCGTTTATAATAAGGAAGGGAGGTTTCATAGGCCGCTGACCCAATAACCTCAATAATCTGCCGGCTGATAATTTGATCAGGTGTCAGGCCATGAATGGCGGCATAGGTTTTATTCGCAAAAACAATAGTAAAATCCGCTGAACAATAGTTAATGGCCACTTCGGCCGCATCAATAATGAATTGCGTCAAATTGCCGGCTTGCGGCAAATTATCAACCAGAAGCTGGGCGGCTTCATTTAGGTGCGGCGTTGTGATCATTGAAATAACGAATAAGCGGGGTTATCAGCCATTTTTCAAGTTAAAAAGCAATAAATTAAAAACTTTTCTTTATTATTTTCCCATCAATTGCTAGAATAACACCATGAAACGAATTGGGATTGTTGGCGCCGGCATCTCTGGAACCTTGAAGGCCCTGGTGTTTTCGCGCCTTCGCTGTCCTGACGGTGGCAAGATGTTCCAAGTTGAACTTCTTGAGGCTGCGGACAGACCCTATCCAGGCGCCAGCCTTTTTATGCCGCATTGTCATTTAGGCGAACAATATATTCTGGATGCTAAATCTGCTACCGTTCGTGTGCCCAACAGTTCTTTACTTAAAATTTGTTCGCCTGATTATGCTTTCACCGATAAAAAAACAAGATGTGCCATCACGGAGCAAACTAGAGAGAGTGGACGTTTCACAGCTAACCATTATGATTGGTATAACGCTACTATCCGGCCGGAATACGAACAGGTTTGCCAATCCGTTGCGAGCTTATTGAATGTTCCTTTGGAAGTAGCTGAAGGTCTTTTGTTCGGTTCATCCAAGGAGGGTGAGTTTTGCCGTTCCCTGACTCCCAGAGAACTTGAGCCCTATCATAGCAGTAAAATGGGAAGGATAACCGACGGTACGTTGACTCCTGCAGTTGGCCTGAACATTTCTGAAATGCAAGCCGCAATTATGCAAGCGCTTGAGTCCGCGGATAATGTTAAGATTCGCTACAAATATTCTATAAAATCAATCAAAACAGATCGTGAGAATAAAAAATATTTACTTACAACCCATCGCAAAGATAGTGCAGTCATTGAAAATTTAGATGGCGTGGTTTTAGCTGCGGGGGCTGGAAGTCATGCAATTGAGGGGTTGCCGACGCGCCCGGCGTTAAAAGCCTATCGCCGCGCCATGGTTCGACTGGATATTTCCAGAATTTCGCCTGAGCTGCAAGAAACCATTTATTTAATGTTGGAAACCAAAGGCGCGATTTTTTCGTGTTATAATAACAACAAGGCCGTCGCGGCTATGCAAGATTTCTCTTACCTGCCAGGAGATCAAATTATAACAAGCGAACAGCCTTATTTGGATCAGAGATGGCGCCGTAAGGTCAATACCAAAGCACGCAGAGAATTTGCCCTGGAATGTCTTCAAGACCGGTTTGAGTTCTTAGGTGAATTAGAACCGGAAAATGTTGAAAGTATTCATGGCGCCTATAGTTTTAATACTGCCGAGGGTGATATTTCTGAGCGCGTTTATATGCCTGTTTCCGAGCCCATGCCTGGATGCTTCGCCGATTATCTGATGAAAGGCAGCGATGTCATGCGCAGCACCATTGAATGTGTCGAAATGGCCTTGGCTCGCCTGGCACAGCCTAATATGGACTTGCAAACTGCTCCTAGCATATCTGAAATTTATCAGCTTGTTGTACCTGGGCTCACGGACCCTGATTATCATTATAATCTAAAGAATCTAGCTGCGGTGGATGCTACCCCTCACAAGCTGCGGATAGGATTTATGGGGGCCGCCGAATGGCAAAACTTGGAAGCTGACTTTATAGCAAATCAAATATTCAATGGAATAGGGCTTAGAGAAAAAGCATCAGACTTTAATAACGTTCCGCCAGAATTAAAACGCAGGCTTGAAAGAGGATTGGAAAGTCGAGGTATAGATATGATTTAACGAAGGTAGCTTATCAACTGGATGCAGCTTACTTCTTTCCTGTTAAGGATGATAAAGACCTGCCAGCCGAACTGCGCACAGCACGGAAGGTCTTATTAACTTGGCTTTTGACAAAGAACCGAAAGTTAAGATGGTTGCGGGGGCTGCAACGGTTCAAACTTTAAGTCGGCGGGGCCGGTGGGGGTCGTAGAAATTGCCTTATCAAGGGCGGCAGGCAAAGGCTTTTGTGCAGCAGGAACGTAATTCCATGCTCATTTTGGCTTAGATTTTACGTGGGTTAATTGCTTCTGTTTTTGGAAAGTCACAAAATCTAAAGATGAACGTCCGTTTGCCAGGTATTTCCGCCCTTATCGGGTGCTGGCAGCCTGACAACTCGGCGGCTTTCAGGATGCGGGTGTGTATCCAAAACCGTATTGCCGGATAGAATGCCATTCGTATAACCATCGATGGCACAAATCCCGATTGCTTCGCCAATCTGTGCCGCCAATAGCTTTGATTGATCGCCGTAATCCTGGATAAAATTGCCGATGACATGCGCCTGATTTCCTTGAATGCGGATTGCCGTTTCCCAGCAGTTTATCAAGCGGTTATTCTGCAATGTGATATCATTATACCTAACCCATAAACAACGCCGGGAACCGATAATTTCATTTCCGGTAATAGTCGCTTGACCGTGTGTCGCTGAAATTCCCATGAACCCACCTTGAATATGATTATTCTTTACGACAGTATTGGTGCTGGAGCAATCGATGTGAATGCCTTCAAAATCATTGACGTTCTGGGGTTCCCGCGTCGCGTTGCTCGGCACGGAGATTTTATTGCCCTCAATCAGAATATTTGATGCGCTACGGATAACGCTGATTCCTGTACGACTTGAATCAATAACATTATTTGTCAGTGTGATGTTCGTGCATATATCGGTATCATTATTTGGTTCAATATCGATACCGTCCAGCGGCGTGCCGGACATTTTATTGCCATCGATTTTAATGTTCGAGCCTGCGGTGACGCTGATCTGGTTCCGGCCATTGTGCAAGAATATGGACTTTGAAATCGTTACGTTCGACGGAACCGTGCCATCCGGTAGAGGGCCACCGATATAAACACCATCGCCAGAAAGACCGCCGCGCCCAGTATCATCAGGAAAATCCTGAAACGTGACGCCTTCAACCGTAATATTATCGGATGCCCCCAGGATGCCTATCCCGCCGTGAATGCCATGCGGATTATCGTGCGCATCACCTTCGAGTGCGCCACCATTTCCCTGAATATGCACGTTTTTTACCGATTGCAGACGAAAAAGAAATTTTCTGGGAATATTCGTATGAAATTGGAGGACTGTGTGCGGCGACAGGGTTATGTTGCTGCCGTCTGGAATATTTAGTTCCTGTGTAATTAGATAAATTCCGTCGGGAATAACAATAGACTGGCTTGAATTAAGGGCTGCTTTAAACGTGGCGGTATCGTCATCTGTCCCATTGCCATGAGCGCCAAAGGTACGGACGCTCACAGGTGTGGGATCGGATGCGAAGGTCAAATCCGCCGCGGTACCTGAACAGAATATGCAGCATAGAATGAAATAAATGGCCTTATAAGTTTTCGGCACAGTCCCCGATTTCGCATGCTTCAAGATAATGGCATTGTGCAAGTCAATCCTCCGGTCACGTAGAATTTTATGATAGTGGTGTACTACACAAATTGTAAAATACAAAAACGTTTTACACACTCAAATCGAAATTTAAACCAAATCGGGTTTTAGGACTTAACTTTAACGCATTGATTTTATTATATATTTGGATGTGGGGGCCAGATTTTGTTCAAACTTTAGGTCGTAACTGCCGCTGGTGATGATTACGGTGCTGTCGGGATCGAAAATAATAGGGGGGCAAACCCACTTCGGTAGCGTGTGACGTACTTACGCAGATGTGCAGGCGCCGCAGCGCGCCAATTATAAACCATTTTCTACGAGATCAAAATCGGAGGATTTTGGGTTTGCGGTATCCCAAGGTATCCGCGAACTTTCTTTGGATTTTCAGATTCTCAGGAAACCGTTGATTTTATTGGTTGTGGAGACGGGATTTATGACTAAATTAACTCGGGCGGCGGCAGAATTCCAAGATGATAATTCTGGACAGCTTTCCCTCACTGAAAAGCAAAGTAAATTAAGTCTGGTTGCGGGGGCCCGATTAGGTTCAAACTTTAACTCAGATAAAGCCGATTTGGTCTTGGAAATTAGGAATATGGGCAACCGGAGGGAGGTTGTTGTGCATAACGAGCGCAGGGCAGCATATGCGATTTTAATACTGATAGAGTGATTGGACTGCTAAGATCGGCGGCATAATAAAAATTTACGACCTTGGCAGGTCATCAATATTCTCTGCAATGGCATAGTTTTCTAAAACACCAATACTAGTTAAAGCACTATTCTCTGATCGATAAAATAAGAGCACGCTATCCGCGCAAACGTACTTTAACACGGAAATTTGGTTCGCCGTCTGTGCCTATGCGTTTTTCAATTGTTGCCATGAGTGTTGTCTACCGCTACTGACAACACTGTACAATATAGACTATCAGTTTGAAACACTGAGCAATAAAAATAAATAATATATAATAATCAATTGGTTATGATGCGCTTATATTATTTTGGGACACTTATGGGCAATCAGGTGATTTTTGTAACTTAATTTGGAAATTGTAATGACTAGAGATTTGTTAGAAATCCCTCAACGCGCATGTGCTCAGCCTCGATATCGGCAAGCATAGCCTGTTTCTTATCTTGCATTGCAGTGGCACTGTCCTGTGCTTCCTCGCATAATTTGCCCAGACCTTCGGCGCCAAGATTAAGGCTGATCCCCTTTAGGGCGTGAGCAGCTTTTCGCCATGCTTCGGTGGCATCCGGCTCGCAGCTATTGCGTAGAATTGTGATGGATTCAGCCGCCGTGATGAGAAAAATATTAAATAGCTCCTTTTCTAAAGCAGCGTCATTGCCCGTCATCTCACGCAAATTGGTTAGATCAACGGATGTATTCACGATGAGCTTACCTTTGCCAACATGGCTGGGCGTACGGATAGGTATTTATCCAGACAAGTTTGAATTTTCTGATTGCTAAAGGGTTTTGCGATAAAACCGTCCACATGATTTTGCTTCGCCTGCTGCACATCATTTAAGCCATGATTGGCGGTGACCATCACTACGTACGTCGAAGGCGCCAACGTCTTAATTTGCTGCGCCAATGTATGCCCATTCCCATCGGCGAGTTCGATATCCAGAAAAACAATATCCGGCGCATGCTCGAGGAAAAGTTTCCAAGCATCTTTTAGATTTGGGGAAGCTTCAACCATATAGGTGCCGCGTAAAACCTCATAAAGCAGTTGGCGTGAGAATAATTGATCCTCAACGATTAAAACTTTGAACATCGTTCGCTTTGATTGCAATTGCTGCTGCTGCCTGAATTTTTGCATTTCAACATCACTTGGCATAAAAAGAACCTCAGCAGCAGCTTTATGGGAATCTTCTGCTGGCTTATCCTTAGGCTTTGATCGCAGCATTGCAATAATTTCGTTGCCCTGCAGTTTAGGGTCGTAATATTGCATCATATCAACTGCGGGGGACGCAATATCAGCCCGCAAAAGCGATTTGGTAATGACATTGGTTAGTTGCTGTAGAACTGTCTTTTGTACGCCGGACCATAAAATATAGATTTCTGTATCACCGGCGAAGAAAACTTTGGCACCCGTGGCATCTTCCAGCGCGGGTTTAATAAATATGATGAATTTATCCTGGGTCATGGTTTCCAGATTTGCGCGCTGAACTGCCAATAATCCCCATACGCCCGTAGGTTTATGATTAAGTTCTTCAATGTAGGCGATGAGCGAAGCAACCGCTTGCTGATCCTCTATTTTAATGAGCATAACTACGCATCCTTACGGTTCCACTTACTGAGTATATCGGTGATTTGCTCCGGCTTGAACGGCTTATTCACATAATCATCCATGCCGGCAGCAAGGCATTTTTCCTTGTCGCCACTCATGGCATCTGCGGTTAGCGCAATAATAGGCGTGTGGCGACCGGTTTCTGTTTCTTCATCGCGAATAACTTTGGTTGCTTCAAAACCGTCCATTTCAGGCATCTGGCAGTCCATGAACACAATATCATGATTCTCTTTGCGCAATGCTTCTACCGCTTCACGGCCGTTAAGCGCCTTTGTAACAATACAGCCATGTTTTTCTAATATACGCGTGATCAACATCATATTAATCTGCATATCTTCAACGACCAAAACTTGCGTTCCGCTAAACATATCCGGTTGAACAGCGCTGTTACGCTTTTCAGTTTGCGCGAGGTTAAAAACATTATGCCGCGTAAGAAGAGGAACAGTTTTCCCAGTTTGTTTTGCATCCAATAAAATTTGCAAAGCGGCTTTTAACTGATCCGGATAAAACGGCTTCACAAAGAAAGCAGAAAATCCTTTTTTGGCCAAGCAACCGCTGGTAATGGTTTGCGATAAGGCGGTGATCATCACTAACAAAACATCCTTGCATAATGGATCCGTCTTTAACCACTCAGCCAAATCTTTGCCACTGCCGTTCGGCAGGCAGTAATCTGTAATGACGAAAGTGAAAGGATCATTGTTTTGTATTGCAGTTTTTATTTGCTGAAATGCATCTTCAGCGTTTGGGCTGCTTTCAACGCGCATATGCCAGTTACGCAGATAGTGCAGCGGGATATTACGGCTGATCGCCATATCATCAACGATAAGCGCACGGATATTGGTTAAATCAGTTTGCGGGACCAGCATGGGGGCACCGATCGTCTTGCCCGGCATGAGCAAAATATCAAAATAGAACCGTGAGCCGACGCCAAGCGTACTTTCAACGCTAACTGTGCCGCCCATCATCTCAACTAAGCTCTTACAAATGGCAAGGCCAAGCCCCGTGCCGCCGAATTTTCGGGTAGTTGATTCCTCTGCTTGTGAAAATTTATTGAAAATATAATCACGTTTTTCGGGTGGAATTCCAATACCGGTATCTTCGATTGAAAACTTGAGGCGGAATCGCTGGCCCTGCGTTTCATGGGCAATCCGCAATAAAATATGCCCTTTCTCTGTAAATTTAATAGCATTGCTAACTAAATTCAAAATGATTTGCCGCAGACGGGTAGGATCACCCATCATATCGCGTGGCACGTCTGTTTCAAAGAAGACCAAAAACTCCAAATTCTTTTCTTGTGTTTTGAGCGACAGCAAACCAGTCACATCATGAATTAATTTGTATAAATCGAAATCAATTGGCTCCAGCGTCAACATGCCAGCTTCGATTTTGGAGAAATCTAAAATGTCGTTGATAATCTCTAACAAATTTTCGCCGGATTTCTGAATGATTTCAGCTAACCCTTGTTGTTCGGCTTCCAGACCCATATCCATGAGCAAACGGGTCATTCCCAAAACGCCGTTCATCGGCGTGCGAATTTCATGGCTCATGTTGGCCAAAAAATCACTTTTAGATGCATTGGCCTTTTCAGCCGTTTGCATGGCCGCAATGGCTTCCTTGCGCGATTCTTCTAATTTGGATCGCGCTGCCAGCAATTCTGCTCGCCATTGGCGAACGCTTTTAAGGGAGAAATACCATATGACCATGATGATGACTAAAACCGCAGCAACGGTATAGGCCATGTAATAAAGGTTTTTTGATGCATCTGATAAATGCCCTGATGCATATTCTTCCAGTGAGCCCGTGAGGTCGCTTAAGCCGTTTGAATAAGTTGCAAGCTGTTTGACATGCGCTAGGCTGTCGATTTTCTTTAAGGCTTCACTTCGGTTGCCCTGATGTACAAGGGCAAAAATCTTGTCGGCAAAAGCATCATTCGTTTTATGTTCTGCATAAAGAGCCTTTAGTTTCTCTTGTATATCTTTTTGTGGATAATGAGTTTGAATAACATTCAGTATTTCATGAAGCATTTTATCAGTCTCTTCGTATTTTTGCTCCCAGCTCAGATCACCTGTCGTGGCAACCATACGCTCAGCATTTGCAAGATCCGTATCGGTCGTTGAGAGTGGGTCGCTTAGCTGGCCAATATTCACGTCCTGTTGAACGCTATGCTCTAAAATATGATTGCTATAAAGAGTATAGCCAAAAGTGCCCACCATAACTGTTAGCGTTAAAACTACGGCAAAAACCAAAAGCAACATGGGGAAAGTATACGGATCAGCTTGCAGGGCGGTTAAACGCTGCCGGCTATAAATAATGAAGCCTGTTGCAAGTCCTAAAATCATGCTGGTGATCAGTGCAATGATAATGGCAAGCGATTCAAAATTCTGCGTTGTTGCTATCATGTTCATATCATAGTGCGGGATAAACACAGCCGCCTTCATGCCCATATAATGCATGCCGCTAATCGCAAACCCCATAATAAGCGCAGCGCCAACTTTAAGGGACTGCCGAACGACGCCCTTATGACGTCCAAGGTAAAAGAAAATCCATAATGCCGCACCTGATGCGCCCACGGCAATCAAAATGGATAAAGCAAATATGATCGGAATATAATAAAGATCCGCGTCCATTTGCATGGCCGCCATTCCAATATAATGCATGCCAACAATACCAATTCCGAGTAAGCAGGCACTTGCAATTAATTGCGCCCAAGAAATCTTGCCGCGTTTCATCATCGCCAAAACGCCGTAAGAACTCATGCTCGCAAACAACATGGAAATAATGGTTAGAGCAGGATCATATTGCACTGGCATTTGCATTTTATGTGCGAGCATCCCAATAAAGTGCATCGACCATATGCCCGCTCCTAAAGCAAACGCACCACCCCAATGTGCAAGCTTAGCCTCTTTGGTATTTGGATTATCAACGATGAAACGACCTAACAACAACGCCACATAAGATGCCAAGCTGGCAACAATGTAAGATAACACGACAAGAAAACTGTTGTAGGTAACCGTTTCTGCATTTGCAGGGACAGCATGTATGAAGAAGTTATCCAGCATAGCTTTCTGCCTCTGAATCTGTTGTGCGCGTTGCACTATCGCAGGTATTCCAAGAACTGCGAAGCTGGAAATAAATCAGAAAAATTGTTGCAATTTATTGTAGTCGTTTTTCTAGAAGTGTCCCAAAAATGTCCCATAAAACGAAAAAGCCACCTTGCGGTGGCTCGTAAGTCATTGATTTAATTGGTTGCGGGGGCCAGATTTGAACTGACGACCTTCAGGTTATGAGCCTGACGAGCTACCGGGCTGCTCCACCCCGCGTTACCATAATATGTTTGAAAGATGCAGCAGATGCTGTAATTTTTCAATTCAGGAGGCGGAATATGTTGCCCAATCCCATTTTTGTCAAGCAAAAAGACGTGATTTCCCTCGAATAAACAAATATTTAAGCATCTTGCCTTTTGGCGGCCTGAAAATACATATATGCAACGCGGCGGTGCCGCGCGTTTCCTCTGCTGGCCTAAGGTTTTTTCCCATGTGGATTGTGCGAATTGCGCTTGAACGTCCCTATACCTTTGTGGTGTTGGCGCTGCTGCTGTTGATTTTAGGCCCCTTGACGATTTTTAATACGCCTAAGGATATCTTCCCTAATATCGGCATTCCGGTAGTGAGTGTGGTTTGGAGTTATTCCGGTCTGCCGCCCGATGAAATGAACAACCGCATTACCGCGGTGTTTGAACGTGCCGTGACGACAACGGTGAATGATATCGAACATATTGAATCACAGTCCCTGACAGGCGTAGCAGTGACCAAGTTGTTCTTTCAGCCGAATGTAAATATCGATATCGCCTTGGCGCAGGTGACGGGGATCTCGCAAACTATGCTGCGCGCGCTGCCGCCGGGCACTACGCCGCCGCTGATCATCAGCTACAACGCTTCAAGCGTGCCGATCATGCAGCTAGCCTTGTCCAGCACCAAATTATCCGAACAAGAATTATTTGATGCAGGGAATAATTTTATCCGTACGCAATTGGCGACGGTGCAGGGGGCGGCGCTGCCTTATCCCTATGGCGGAAAAGTCCGGCAAATCCAAGTGGATTTGGATATGCCGAAAATGCAGGCCTTGGGCATTTCGGCACAGGATGTCAGCAATGCTATCGGCGCGCAAAACCTGATCCTGCCCGCCGGAACAGAAAAAATCGGGCAATACGAATATAACGTGAAACTGAACGCCAGCCCTGTGACGGTGGATGAATTAAACGATTTGCCTATTAGAACGGTGAATGGCGCGACAATTTTTATTCGCGATGTCGCGCACGTGCGGGATGGTTTTTCACCGCAAACCAATATTGTGCGCGTGAACGGCACCCGCGCGGTTTTGATGACGGTGTTGAAAACCGGTGCGGCTTCGACGCTTGATATTATCAACCGCGTTAAAGCAACCTTGCCGAAAATCAAGGCCAGCCTGCCTGATACGCTGGACATGAAGGCCATCGGCGACCAATCTATTTTCGTCGAAGCCGCCATCGGCGGCGTGATCCGTGAAGGTGTGATCGCGGCCGCGCTGACCGCGCTGATGATTTTGCTGTTCCTGGGTTCCTGGCGCAGCACCTTGATTATTGTGGTTTCGATTCCGCTTTCGGTGCTGGCTTCGATTATCGCGCTTTCGGCGCTGGGGCAGACCATTAATATTATGACGTTGGGCGGCCTGGCGCTGGCGGTAGGGATATTGGTGGATGACGCCACGGTGGCAATTGAAAATATCAATTCGCATCTGGAAGAGGGCAAGGATGTTGAGCCCGCCATTCTAGACGGCGCGAAGCAGATCGCCATTCCCGCACTGGTTTCGACGCTGTGTATTTGTATTGTTTTCGTGCCGATGTTTTTTCTGACCGGCGTGGCGAAATATCTCTTTGTGCCGATGGCTGAAGCCGTCGTGTTCGCGATGATGGCGTCTTATTTTCTGTCGCGGACGCTGGTGCCGACGATGGCGAAATATTTACTGCATAAACATGAAGCGCATAATAAATACGGCGGCGAAAAACGGCCGCGTCATATTTTTGAATCCATTCAAATACGTTTTGAAAAATCCTTTAGTAATTTGCGCGACGGTTACGGTGATTTACTCTCAGGCGTTTTGAAGCATCGCCGCGTTTTCATTATTGTCTTTTTATGCTTTGTCGGCGCGTCGATGTTGCTGAGTTTCGGACTCGGTTCAAACTTTTTCCCTGAGGTTGACTCCGGTCAAATGAAAATCCACCTGCGCGCGCCGACCGGCACGCGCGTAGAGGAAACCGCCGCGATTTGCGATAACGCCGATCGCATCGTGCGCGAAGTTATTCCCGATAAAGAACTCGACAGTGTCGTGCATAACATCGGCCTGCCGAACAGCGGAATTAACCTGTCTTACAGCAACTCCGCGCCCATCGGGCCAGAGGATGCGGATGTGATGGTATCGTTAAAAGGAGGCCATGGTCCCACCGCCGATTACATCCACAAACTCCGTGTAAAATTTGCCGATGAATTGCCGGGCATGACCGTGTCGTTCCAGCCTGCCGACATCGTTAGCCAGATTCTGAATTTCGGCTTGCCTGCGCCGATTGATGTCCAGGTGGTGGGCAATAATCTGACCGCCAACCATCAATATGCAAATGAATTATTCAATAAAATCCGTCATATTCCGGGCATTGCCGATGTGCATATTCAACAGGCCTTTGACGATCCGGAATTTCACGTCGTCGTTGATCGCGCACGCGCACAGGAACTCGGCATCCAGCAGCGCGATATCGCGAATGACCTGTTGATTACCCTCAGCGGTTCATTCCAGACTGCCCCGACTTATTGGCTGGATCCCAAAAGCGGCGTGCCTTATTCCATCGTCACGCAGGCGCCGCAATATCACATGACCTCATTGGATGATCTGCGCAATCTGCCCATCACGCCCGCATCCGGCGGCAATCCGCAAATTCTTGGCGCGCTTAGCACCATCAATCGCAGCGTGGGGCAGGGTGTGGTGTCACACTATAACGTTCAGCCTGTGATTGATATTTACGCCGCTATCCAGGGGCGTGATCTAGGCGGCGTCGCGGGCGACATTCAAAAAATCATCAATCAAGATAAAAAGAACCTGCCCAAAGGTTCCAACATCATCGCACGCGGCCAGATGCAAACCATGAATGATTCCTTCATTGGCTTGTTCGGCGGATTGCTTGGCGCGATTGTGCTGGTTTATTTCCTGATTGTTGTGAATTTTCAATCCTGGACCGATCCCTTTATCATTATTACCGCACTGCCTGGTGCGATTGCTGGTATTGTTTGGATGCTTTTCATTACGCACACAACGCTATCCGTGCCTGCACTCACCGGCGCAATTATGTGCATGGGCGTGGCGACGGCGAATAGCATTTTGATCGTTTCTTTCGCGCGCGAGCGTATGGATGAGCACGGGGATAACGCCTTTCAGGCTGCTCTGACGGCTGGTTTCGGTCGCTTGCGGCCCGTGTTAATGACGGCGCTGGCGATGATTATCGGCATGGTGCCGATGGCGCTGGGCCTGGGCGAGGGCGGGGAACAAAACGCGCCGCTGGGCCGCGCCGTAATCGGCGGATTGTCGTTCGCGACTTTCGCGACATTATTTTTTGTGCCTGCGGTTTTTTGCCTGATCCACAACGCGTCATCCCAAAGCCCGCATGAACAATTGCACGAGGGAATAGAGGAACAGCACGCATGAAATTCACTTTTCGTTTGATCATCGGCATTATCATCCTGGCGGCGATTATCGCTTGGGGCATAATGACGCGTTTGCATGACGCGGAAGCGGCCAAGGATGTTACCAACCGCGCTGCCATCCCAACCGTAAATGTTTTAAAAGTCGACGCAGGCATGGCAGGCGAAGACGTTACGCTGCCCGGCACGGTGCGCCCCGATCACGAAGCGGGATTATTTGCGCGCACAAACGGTTACGTTAAAACCTGGCATACTGATATCGGCGCGCGGGTCCGCGCAGGTGATTTGCTCGCGGAAATCGATACGCCGGATGTGGAGGCGCAGTTGCATCAAGCTGAAGCGGACCTGAAAACCGCCGAAGCGAATAACGCGCAAGCGCAAATCACCGCTGAACGTTTCCAATCCGTGACGAACAAAGAAGCCGTATCAAAACAAGAAGTCGATCAGGCCGTGAATGCGGCCTCAGCCGCGGCCTCGGCGGTTGCCTCGGCGCGCGCTAATATGGATCGTTTGCACGAAATGGCAGGCTTTCGCCGCATTGTCGCGCCGTTTGATGGTGTGATCAGTGCGCGGAATACGGATAACGGGGCTTTGATCAATGCCGGTTCTGGCGCTGCGCCGATGGAATTATTCCACATTGTCGATGCCCGCAAACTTCGAGTCGATATCGATGTACCGGAAAGTTATGCCGCAGACATCACGCCCGACATGGTGGCGGAATTGCATTTTGCTGAATATCCCGACCGCACTTTTCCCGCCGCCTTGGCGCGCACGGCGGACGCGTTAAATCCCTCAACGCGCACCTTGATGGTGGAATTTGAAATGGATAACAGCAATGGCGAATTAAAATCCGGCGGATTTACCAAGGCGCATTTGCGTTTCGGTTCAGCGGGCGGCAACATTCATTTACCTGTTAACACGTTATTGTTCCGCGATAAAACGCAGGTGGCTGTCGTGGATGATCAAGATCGCGTTCAACTCAAAGACATCACCATCGGTCGCGATTATGGTAAAGCAGTCGAAGTTTTAACGGGACTGCAACCCGGTGAAACGGTGATCGTCAACCCGCCGGATTCTCTTGAGTCTGGCCAGCAGGTGAACATCGCAAAGGCCGCGGCGCCGACGCAGAAATAATTTTTCTCCACACGCTAGAGGGATTTATTTTTGAACCCCCACCCGCCGCCGAGCGAGGTATAGACACTCACGGCCGCCTGCAAACGCGCGAGCTGTGCCTGCGCCAAACTGTCCTGCGCGGAAAATAACGAGCGCTGCGTATTTAATACCGTCGTAATGTCAACAATGCCCGCATTAAATTGCTGTTGCGACAGATCATAGGCGTGCTGTGCGGTTTGCGTGACCTGCACATTGTCCTTCAACTGCTCAGTATTTTGCGTGTTGGCGGCCAGCGAATTTTCCGTATCGGCAAAAGCGGAAATCACGGCCTTGCCGTAGTTCTGCATTTGCTCATCATAAAGCGCTTTTTCCAATTGAATCGCGCCCGTCAATGCACCTGCATGAAAAATCGGCTGCGTTAAATCGGCGCCCAAATTGAAAAATTCGCCGCCGGGTTTAAACAGGCCGGACAGCACCGCACTCGCATAGCCACCCTCAACGGTCAAAGTGATGTCGGGAAACAACGCCGCGCGCGCGGCATTAATATTTTCATGCGCGGAAATCAAATTCGCTTCGGCCTCCGCCACATCCGGACGGCGGCGCAGCAGTTCGGATGGCAAACCCGGCACGACATTCGGCGCGATCATATTCGCCAGATTCGTTTCCGCATCCGGAATATTCAGTGCCTCCGGCAAACGCCCCACCAAAACCGCTAGCGCGTTTTTATCCTGCTGCGCGCGTAGCACGAGCGGCGGAACAGCGGCACCCTGTGTTGCGACGAGATTTTCCTGCTGCGCCACATCCAAATCGGACGCCAAACCTTCTTGTTGCCGGTGTTGGTAGGACTGCAACAGCCGCTGTGACGCCGCCAGATTATCCTGCGCGATTTTCACCCGCGCCGTCGTCGCCAGCCAATCCAGATAGGTATTCGCAACACTCGCCGTCACCGTCAAATCAATCGCGGCTTTGTCATAACGGCTGGCATTGGCCAGCGCCTGATCCGATGCGATGATCGATTGATTTTTGCCCCAAATATCCAGTTCATAACTCGCCGCCAAGGCAACACTGTTGCTATTCACGACGGATTTTTTACTGCCGCTTTTCGCCGGACTCTGCGCCCGCCCGCTGCTTGCATCTAAATCGACCGACGGAAACAAACTCGCCCCCGCGATTTGCAGTTGCGCGTCGGCCTGACGGATGCGCGCGGCGGCGGCCTTGATGTCATAATTATTCGCGCGTGCTTCTGTGATCAGCGCCGATAGCTGCGGCGAATTAAACGATTTCCACCAATCCGCATCCGGCCAGTTTTGCGAAACCGCCGCGGCGCTCGACCAAGCCTGCGGCACCGGCGTTGGCGGCTTTTGATAAGGCGTGCCGACGCAAGCTGTCAAAGACAAGCAGATGAGCAGAACGGAGCGGAATTTCATGCGTAATTCTCCTGAATTTTCGTGCGGCGGTTTTTATTAAAACGCTCCATGGCCAGATAAACCACCGGCGTCGTAAACAACGTCAACATCTGGCTGATCAATAACCCGCCGACAATCGCAACGCCCAGCGGACGTCGCAATTCACCGCCGTTACCCAGCGACAGTGCAAGCGGCAGGGCGCCCAACACCGCCGCGATCGTCGTCATCATAATAGGGCGAAACCGTTTGCGGCAGGCATCGACGATGGCATCCTGCGGCGACGCGCCGTCACGCTCCGCCATCAGTGCGAAATCGACAAGCATAATGCCATTCTTTTTCACAATGCCCATCAATAAAATCATGCCGATAATACTAATTAACGACAAATCATTCCCCGTGATCCGCAGCGCCAAGAGCGCGCCCACACCCGCCGACGGCAAAGTGGAAATAATCGTCACCGGATGTAGCGTACTTTCATACAAAACCCCCAGCACGATATAAATTGAAAACAGCGCCGCCAAAATCAACAGCGGTTCGTCACGCATCGACTGTGCAAAGGCCTTGGCATTCCCTGCGAATTCCGTGTAAATGGACGCGGGCATGCCGATGCTCGCGCCGACCTTGGCAATCTGATCCGCTGCATCTCCCAGGCTCGCGCCCGGCGGTAAATTAAAACTCAGCGTCGCCGCCGGGAATTGCCCCTGGTGCCGCACGGAAATCGGTGCGGTACCCATATCGAAATGCGCGATGGCGGACAGCCGAACCTGCGCGCCGCCCGCGGACTTGATAAAAATATGATCCAGCGCACCGGCGTCGCGCAGATATTGCGGGCTGACCTCCATCACCACATGATATTCATTGCGCGGCGTATACATGACGGAAATTTGCCGCTGCGCAAAAGCGTCCTGCAAAATCTGATCGATCGTTTCCATATCCACGCCCAATTGCGCCGCACGGTCGCGGTCGACGGTGATGTTCATCTGTTGTCCTGCCGCGTCCTGATCGCTCGAAACATCCGTAATCCCCGGCGCGGCGCGCATTTTATTGATGAACTTTGCCGACCAATGCTGCAGATCTTCCAGCGATTCACTCCACAGCACAAATTGATATTGCGCGCGTGTCGAGCGGCCGCCGATGTTGATATCCTGCGCCGCTTGCAAAAAACTCGCGACGCCTTCCACATGCGCCAGCTTTGGCCGCAGCCGCGCGATCACCTGTTCCGCCGTATCTTTGCGCTGGTTCAGTGGTTTCAGCGTGATGAACATCCGCCCTTCTGCGCCGGTCGAAATCCCTGTGCCAGAACCGACAAACGAACCCATGCCCTCAACCGCGGGATCGGCTAACACGATTTTATTCACCTGCAATTGTTTGACCGACAGCGCCTCAAACGAAATATCCGTGCGCGCCTGGGTCGATCCCATCAGTAATCCAGTATCCTGCTGTGGAAAAAATCCCTTCGGCACAAAAATATAAAGCACAACCGTCAGCACAATCGTAATCAACGTCATCAATAACATCAAACGCTGATGCCGCATCACCCAATGCAATCCGCGCGCGTAATGATTTTCCAGCCATTCAAAGGCACGCTCGCCGAAATTCTGGCCGGCGTCCGTGTTCATGTTGCGTTTGCGTTGCCATTCCATCAGGTGTGCGTATAGCGTTGGCGTGACGGTTAGCGACACAATCATCGAAACCATAATCGCGATCGTCAGCGTCACCGCGAATTCACGGAACAGCCGTCCGATAATGCCGCCCATGAACAGCAGCGGAATAAACACTGCCACCAATGAAATGCTGATGGATATAACGGTAAACGTAATTTCCTTTGCACCTTTTGCGGCAGCCTCCAGCGGCCCATCGCCATTTTCCAAATGCCGCGTGATATTTTCAATCATCACAATCGCATCATCCACCACAAAGCCGACGGAAACCGTCAAAGCCATCAACGAAATATTATCCAGGCTGTAACCCAGCAAATACATCGCCGCGAACGTCCCCGCCAGCGCCAGCGGAACCGTCACAATCGTCGCAAAGGTCGGCGTAAAACGCCCCAGCGTCAAATAAACCACCGCAATCACCAGCGCGACGGAAATCAACAATGTCATCTGCACGTCCCGCACACTCGCGCGGATGGTTTGCGTGCGGTCGGCCAGGATGGAAATTTTCGTCCCGGCGGGCATCCAGCGTTCCAGTTGCGGAAACAGCGTCTTAATCCGGTTGACGACATCAATCACATTCGCATTGGGTTGCTTTTGAATAATCACAATCACTGCTTTGCCCATGTTAAACCAACCGGCCTGCAAATTATTTTCCACGCTGTCTTTCACACCCGCGATATCGGACAGACGCAGCGCCGTGCCATTGCCTGTACGCAAAACAATCGGCGAATATTTATCCGCCTCGTTCACCTGATCGTTCGCGCCGATGGCGATGTGTTGTAACGGGCCGTCAAACATACCCTTAGGCACGTTCACATTCGATTGGCTGATCGTCGTGCGCACATCCTCCAAACTCAAGCCCGTCGCGGCCAGCGCTTGCGGATCCACCTGCACGCGTACAGCGGGTTTGTCCGCGCCTGACAGCGTGACTTGCGCTACGCCATAAACCTGGGAAATCGCCGGATTCATGATGGAATCGCAGGCGTCGTACAAATGCGATCCCGACAGCGTGTCCGACGTCACCGCCAAAATCAAAATCGGCGTGTCGGCCGGATTCACTTTGCGGTATGTCGGCGGATTGGGCAGGTCGACGGGCAAATCGCTGCCTGCTGCGTTAATGGCGGCCTGAATATCATGCGCGGCGCCTTCGATGTCGCGGTTCAGATCGAATTGCGCGATGATATTCGCCGAACCTTGCGAAGACGTCGAAGTCAATTCATCCACGCCCGCGATCGTCCCGATGCGCCGCTCTAGCGGTGCGGCGACGGTTTCCGACATCGTCACCGGATCCGCGCCCGGCAACCTTGCCGACACCGCGACAGTCGGGAAATCCACATGCGGCAAAGGCGCAACGGGCAAGTAAAAATAAGCCACACTGCCCGCAAGGAATACACCAATCGCCAGCAGCATCACCGCAATCGGCCGCGAAATGCAAAGCCGCGCGAGGTTCATGTTTCTTGTTCCTTTGGCGCCTCGTCACGCGGCGCCCCTCGCTTGGCGCTTGCGCCGAGCGCAAACTTCGGACGCTGTTTAAATTTCTCCATCGCCAAATAAATCACCGGCGTAGTGTAAAGCGTTAACAACTGGCTCACCAACAACCCGCCCACAATCGAAATCCCCAATGGCCGCCGCAATTCCGAACCCATACCCTGGTCAAACGCCAACGGAATAGCGCCCAGCAGCGCCGCCATTGTCGTCATCATAATCGGCCGGAAACGCAACAGGCACGCCTTAAAAATAGAATCGTGCGGCGACAGATTTTCTTCGCGCTCGGCCACCAACGCAAAATCGATCATCATAATCGCATTTTTCTTTACAATCCCCATCAGCAATACGATGCCGATAATGGCGACGAGCGACAAATCCTGCCCTGTCAGCATCAGCGCCAGCAACGCACCCACACCCGCCGACGGCAGCGTGGATAAAATCGTCACGGGATGAATGGTGCTCTCATACAAAACGCCGAGGACGATATAAATCACCACCACCGCAGCCAAAATCAACAGCGGCTCACTCGCCAACGACGTCTGAAATTCCGCCGCGTCGCCGGAATAGATGCCGATGATGGTATCCGGCATACCGAGTTCTTTTTCCGCGCGGTCAATTTCCTTCACTGCCGTACCGAGCGACGCGCCATGCGCCAGATTAAAACTGAGTGTCACCGCCGGGAATGCGCCCTGGTGGCTGACGGACAGCGGCGCGGCAATCGTCGCGACTTTCGCAAAGGCGCCAACCGGCACCATTCCACCATTCGACGCATGCACATATAAACTCTGCAACGCTTTCGGATCCTGCTGATATTCCGGCGTCACTTCCAAAATCACGTGATACTGGTTGGACTGCGCATAGATCGTTGAAATCTGTCGCTGGCCGAACGCGTCATACAACGTGTCGTCAATCGCCTGCGGCAAGACGCCCAAACGCGCGGCCTGGTCGCGGTCGATTTCGATATCCGCTTTCAACCCGCCGTTTTCCGCATCCGTTGCAACGTCGGTAAAAATGTTGACGCTCTGCAACTTCGCCACCAGTTTATTTGTCCAATCCGCCAGCTCCGCTGGGTCCAGATCGGCCAAAGTATATTGATACTGCGTCCGGCTCATGCGCGCGCCGATTTGGATGTCTTGCGCCGCCTGCATATGCACCGTCACGCCCGCGACGTTTTGCAGCTGCCGGTTCAAATCGTTGATAATGTCTTCCGCGCTGCGGTGACGTTTGGCATTGGCCTTCAGCATAATCGTAATATGCCCGCTGTTCGGCGTCGCGTTCACTGTGCCGACACCCAGGAACGACGCGACCGCCGTCACATCCGGATCTTTTTGTATCACGCCCGCAACCTGTTCCTGTAATCGCGACATCTCCGTAAACGAAACCGTCTCCGGCGCATCGGTCGTTGCGATAATCTGTCCCGTATCCTCCAGCGGCAAAAAGCCCTTGGGCACAATAATATAAAGCCCGATTGTCGCGACCAGGGTAATCACAACAACGATCAGCGTCAGCGCCTGATGCTCCAGCACCCATTCCAAACTGTGCTGATATTGCCGCGTCAGCCAGCCGAAAAAACCTTTGTCTTCTTCCTTTTCATGATCTTTCAGCGCATCCGCCTTCAAAATATGCCCGCACATCATCGGCGTGAGCGTCAATGAAATGACAGCCGAAGCCAGCACCGCAATCGTCAGCGTCAGCGCGAATTCACTAAATAACCGCCCAACAATCCCCGTCATAAATAACAGCGGAATAAACACCGCGATCAACGATACCGTCAGCGACACAATCGTAAATCCGATTTCTTTCGCGCCTTTGAATGCGGCTTCCAGCGGCTTCATGCCGCCTTCGATATGACGCACGATATTTTCAATCATCACAATCGCGTCGTCCACCACAAACCCCGATGCAATCGTCAAAGCCATCAACGACAGGTTATCCAAACTAAACCCGCACAGCGACATTACGCCCAACGTCGCAATCAGCGATAGCGGCAATGCCACCCCCGGAATAATCGTCGCGCGGAACGACCGCAGGAAAAAATAAATCACGATCACAACCAATAAAACGGTGATCATCAACGTAAATTGCACATCCGCCACGCTCGCGCGCACCGTCTGCGTCCGGTCGGACAGGACGGCGAGTTTTATCCCCGCCGGGATCGCCGTTTTCAACTGCGGCAGCGCGGCCTTTACCGCGTCCGCCGTCTTCACCACATTCGCGCCGGGCTGACGCTGGACATCCACAATCACCGCTGGATGGCCGCCGACCCAACCGCCGACACGCACGTCTTCGACGCCTTGCACCACATTGCCGACATCGCGCACGCGCACCGCCGTGCCATTATGAATGCCGATAATCAGCGAGGCATAACTATCCGCATCCGCGATCTGATCGTTCACGCCAACCGTAATTGATTGCAGCGCACCATTAAAACTACCCTTGGGCAAATTCACATTCGCCTTGCCCAGCGCCGTGCGCACATCTTCCAACCCCATGCCGTAAGCCGACAGGCGTGACGGATCGATTTGAATCCGCACCGCCGGACGCTGGCCGCCTTCGTTCAACACGCGCCCCACGCCCGTGATTTGCGACAGTTTTTGCGCCAGCAGCGTATCCGCCACATCATTCACCTGCGTCATCGGCAGCGTATCCGACGTCAGCGCCAATTCCAAAATCGGCGGATCCGCCGGATTAACCTTGGAATAGGCGGGTGGGTAGGGCAGGTTTTGCGGCAGCACGCCTTTCGCCGCGTCGATGGCGGCCTGAACGTCTTCCGCCGCCGTGTCCAGATTTTCGTTCAAATCGAATTGCAGCGTAATCGCGCTGAGGCCTTCGGATGATGTCGACAACATCGATGTCAAACCGGGGATCAAACCCAACTGGCGCTCCAGCGGCGCGGTGACCAAACTCGCAATCGTCTCCGAACTCGCGCCGGGTAATTGTGTGGTTACCTGGATCGTCGGAAAATCCACCTGCGGCAGCGCCGATACCGGCAGCAAATGATACCCAAAGGCTCCGCCCAGCAGCACCGCCAGCGCCAGCAGCCAAGTCGCAATCGGCCGCGCAATAAATGGCGCGGAGATGTTCATTGCGCGGAACCTTTATCATCATGTTTATGATGATGCTTCTCACCATCATCTTTTTTATCACTGGATTGATCACCATCTTTTTGATCCGGCTTTTGCTCCCCCGGCAACGTCACCTTGCTACCATCCTGTAATTTAATCATCCCATCCGTCACAACCTGTTCATTATCCTGCAAACCATCGCTAATCACGGATAAATTATCTTGCGCCATCGCGACCGTCACGGGGCGGATTTTCACCGTGTGATCCGGCTGCAGGACGAAAACATAGGTGCCCTGCGGTCCGCGCTGCACCGCCACAGACGGCACGACCAATACATTCTGCTGCGTCTTCACCAGCAAACGCATATTGGAAAACCCGCCGGGCCACAGCATATGATCTTTGTTCGGAAACGTCGCCTTGAGTTTAATCGTCCCCGTCGTCTGATCGATCTGGTTATCTACCAACTCCAGCATGCCGTTATCCACCACCGTCTTGCCGTCCTGCCCCATCGCCAGCACGGCCAGTTTCTGGCTGCCAGACGCATTCATCTGCGCCATAATCTCCTGCAAATCCTGTTGCGGCAAACTAAAGATCGACGAAATCGGCTGCAATTGCGTCAGCACGACAATCCCATTCGCATCGCCGGGCTGAATTAAATTGCCAGCGTCCACCTGGCGGATGCCCGTGCGCCCGTCGATCGGCGCGGTGATATGCGTATAACTCAGTTGCGCTTTGGCGTTTTCAATCGCTGCTTCGTCGGCTTGCACGGTGGCTTCTAATTGCGCGACGGTCGCGCGCTGGGTATCCAAGATTTGTTGCGCGATATCGGAACCTAAATTGGTGTAACGCGTCAAATCGCGGCGCGCGTTATCCAAATTCGCCGTATCTTTGTTGCGCGCCGCCACCGCGCTGTCATATTGCGCCTGATAAGGGCGCGGATCGACGATCGCGAGCAAATCGCCCGCATGCACATCTTGTCCCTCATTAAACAAAATCTTGTCGAGATGGCCCGTCACCTGCGTATGAACGGTAACGGTGTTGTAAGCCTGTATGGTTCCCAAGCCGTCCAGATAAACCGGCATGTCCTGGCGCACCGCCGCGGCGGTTTGAATGACGGCGGGCGGTTGTTTGCGGTTTTTATCTTGTTCTTTCGGCCAGAAATACCAGCCCGCCACGCCCGCCAGAATTAAAATCAAAATAAAAATCACCGGCGTGCGCCCAGAATTTTTTAAGGTTGAACGCCGATGCGTTTTATATCCTCGCGCTTGCGGATAGGCATCCGGATATTGATCCGTCATGTCATAGTGATTTGGATCTTGCGGTTCTTGATCGTCGGCCATTAGCGTTCTTCCTGTGCCAGGTTGTCTTTTACCTTCTCCAGCATCCATCGCAACTTTTGCAAATCCTGTGAAGGGATGCCGTTAAAAGCCTTTTTACGCACGTCGCGCGCGACCTCGCGCATTTTGTCGGTATGCGGCCGCGCTTTGGGCGTCAGATACAATAACCACATGCGCCGGTCGGTGGGGTGGGCGCGTCGCTCCACCCAGCTTTTTTCCACCAGGCGGTCAATAATGCGCGTCAGGGTAATCGGGCGGATATCCATCAGGGCCGCGAGTTCAGTCTGCGACAGACCTTCTTGATTCCTTATACGCGCAAGCGCCACGTATTGCGCGCGCGTCGCGTCGGTTCTTTTGCCGCGCCGGTCGAACTCGCGGCGCAGCAGGCGCGCGACGTCGTGGATTAAAAATCCCATCTGGCGGGTTTCGTCGGGTTCGTCAGTCATGTTATTATCAGCTTAGGTATTATAAGCTAGCTTATCATATTGGCAATGCTGTGCGAAATGAATTCGTTGTAATTTATCATTTCTTTATTTTTGCCAGGCCAGATGGCCCAAACACTCCGCACCGCTGAAATCCAAAATGGTTTGGATATTGTCTGGGTTTTCCAGGCCGGAAAAGATAATACCGGCCAGCGGTAGGTTACGCGCGCGGACCGCTTCAATAGATAATAAGGTGTGATTAATTGTCCCTAAACCCGTCCGTGCGACCAAAATCAGCGGGGCGGGCGCGACGGTCTGCATTTGCGCCATGAAATCAACGAATAATAACTGACGCGTCAAAGGCACCAGCAGACCGCCAGGTGTTTCGATCAAAAGCGGAGTAGGATCGGCGACAACATATTTTTGATAATCCGCCAAGATTTTTTCCGGTTCAATAACGATGCCATCCAGCTCCGCCGCGCGGTGGGGTGAAAGTGGCTCAGTCAGGTAATAGGTTTCCGGCAAAAAATGCGCATCGCCCAAACCCGTCACGGCGCGCATGGTTTGCGTATCCGTCCGGCCCGTGGCCGGATCCAGGCCTGATTGCACGGGTTTCCAATAACGTCCCTGGCTGGCCCGCAATAACGCCGCCGCCACGGTGGTTTTTCCCACATCCGTATCGGTTCCGGTGACAATATAGGCAGAAGAGGGGGGTAAGTGGCGGATCATCCCGGTCACCATAAAGCATTGCGCGCGGCGCAAAACAGGATAATTTTCCTGCATCGTCCCGGACAGTCCCTGAAAATCCCTGAATATCCCTGACATGAATGTAATAAAATCAATGAGTTAAGCGAAATTGGTTGTCGCAAGCCGCCGCCCGGAAAATTTCATAAACAGGAAAATAATCCTTGACAACAAAAACAAACACAGATATAGTATATAGAACTAAGCAGACAATGCTTGTCTAATCGGCGCGTGGAGCATCAGATTTTGATTGCCGCCGCCAATTCGCCAAATGTCCCGCGCGAAAATTTGCGACAATAATTTCTCTGCATAAGGTTTGCTGAAATCGCTGAGCGGGACATATTGCATCACCTCAAGTTCTTCAAGCGATTTTGTAGTTTTATTACGCAGCGCATTTTCAATGTTTTTTTCATACTCTATGCGCGTTATAATATTCAGTCTTTGCGGATAGGGGATTGAATCCGTGCGATGAACGTAAATGACATCCGATTCAGGCGAAATTCTGGCATTGGTAAAAATTTTCCACAGAATAATTTCCTGAAATCTTAGTTGTGACGGTGTTGTTTTTGCCTCACCGGATTGCGGAGCCCCGCTTGTTTGCGTTTCGCCGTTATGGCTGGAGGAAAGGTAACCATTCCGGGTCGCTTCGATCAGCGATTGCTTCACGGCTGTTGCAAAATCCACTAAATTAACGAATTCACCGTCATTGCGCGCTTCTGCGGCCTTGGGTTCCGGTACGGTTTTTTCGTCGGGTTCCAATATGGCGAGGCCGCCTTTTATTCTGTCTAGAACTGCCATAAAGCTTGTTATTCCCAGTTTTATTCAATTTTCTAGGCTCCAGTAGACCATTTTTCATTGATAAATCAAGATTTTAATTTTTTCTTATAATCCAGTCTGCAAGAATGTTTCTCCCGATGCGGCCAAATATAATAAAATCAGATATTTTGACCCTAGGCGCAAAAAGTTTAAGTTTTCCCTTGCATTCCGCCCTGCGGGTCCGCTATAAACCGCCTTCCTTGGTGGCAGGGCAGGGCATGCCTATCCACCTCAGACAACTTTCACGTGCAAACGGAGACTGAAATGCCCAAGATGAAGACCAAATCGGGCGCGAAAAAGCGCTTTAAACTGACAGCGACCGGCAAGGTGGTGTTTAAACAAGCCCACGCCCGCCACCGCCTGATCAGCAAGCCCAAACAAATGAAACGCAAAGCCCGCGGCACCGCCGTGATCAATGAAAGCGATGCAAAAATCATCAAGGGCTGGATGCCTTACAGCGGAAAGGGCGCATAAACCATGACACGTTCATTGCCCAAAGTCGCCGGCGCGCGCAAAAAGAATAAACTGCTGAAAGCGGCAAAGGGCTATTACGGCCGCCGCAAAAACACCATCCGCACCGGCCGCCAGGCGGTGGAAAAAGCGGGCCAGTACGCCTACCGCGACCGCCGCAACAAAAAACGCGATTTCCGCGGTCTGTGGATTCAGCGCATCAACGCGGGCGTCCGCCAGCACGGCCTGACCTATTCCAAATTCATGGGCCTGCTGATCAAAGCTGGCATCACACTGGACCGCAAGGTCCTGTCCGACATGGCCATCCATGATGCGGCGGCGTTTGAAGCCCTGGTAAAACAGGTGGCGGCGTAACCGCGATTGTCTTAACGAAGGCTGGGTCCAGTTGTATTTTCTGGATTCCAGCTTTTGGATAATGCCATTCCAATAAAACCTGCCCGATGAATCTCATTAAGCCACGCAAACTGAATCCGGGCGATACAATTGCTGTTGTGTCGCCGTCCTGGGGCGGGCCTGGCAAGTTTCCATATCGGTATAACGCCGGTAAACGGCAATTGATTGAAGAATTCAATGTGCGTGTGGTTGAAATGCCGCATGCGCTGAAATCGCCTGAATGGGTTCATGCCAATCCAAAAGCGCGAGCGGAAGATTTAATGGCAGCTTTCGCAGATCCGTCTATCAATGGCATTATCGCCAGCATAGGCGGGGATGATTCAATCCGTTTATTGCCGTATTTGGATTTTGAAATCATCCGGAATAATCCGAAATGCTTTATGGGTTATTCAGATACAACCGTTCTGCATTTCGCCTGTTTAAAAGCCGGTTTAGGCAGCTTTTACGGGCCGTCCATTATGGCGGGATTTGGCGAAAATTGCGGTGTGCAGCCCTATACCAAAGCATCGGTTTTTAAAACAGTATTTTCCAATCAGATCATCGGTGAAATTGACGAAGCTGATGAATGGACGGTTGAGCATTTAGAATGGGAAGACCCATCAAATCAAACGCGCAAACGTAAAATGGAAAGCCCCTTGGGCCGTGCTTTTTTACAGGGCGCTGGCATCAAATGCGGCCCTTTAATCGGCGGCTGCGTCGATGTTTTTCCAATGCTATTGGGGACAGCATTATGGCCGGACAAACCAGCATTTAAGGGGGCAATCCTGTTCCTGGAAACGTCCGAAGACGCTCCTCCTGTTGATGATATTAAACGCATTTTGCGGAATCTGGGCGTGCAAGGTGTTTTGACCGACCTGAATGGCATTTTAATTGGCCGTCCAGGCGGAAACGTTGCAGACTTGCGTCAATATGACGCCGCTATTCAAAGTGTTATAAAAGAAGAATTCGGCCTGACCGAAATTCCGATTATTGCGCAAATGGATTTCGGTCATACGGAACCGATGTTCACAATTCCCTATGGCGTCCAAATGGAAATTAATTGCGATACCCAAAAAATTACTATTTTAGAGGCTGCATGCGTCTAGAACGGACCGTTTTTGAATGCCGTGCTAAGGCTAGCTCTTATTAGAGTCTTGCAGACATTCCCCATGATCTGGCATACATAGCCGATGCGTATTCCTTTCGCTTTCGTTGTCGCCTTGCTGCTTGGCATCACCGCCGCGCATGCCGAGGAGCTGACCGCGCCCACGCTGGTGGGCTGGTGCCAGGATGCGCGCGCCATGGTGACGGGGCTGAAAGTCATGCCCGTCGCGCAGGTCAGCCAGATCCAAAGCAATGCGACATCTTGTGTCGGTTACTTGCGCGGTTATCTGGATAGTGAGTTTCATATCCGTTCCCTGGTGCCGCAAATGGGGTCTTGTGCGGCTGAGCCCGGCAACGAAAAGCTCGTCGCCATATTTTTACAATTAGCTGAAAGCCCCGGTTGGCGCGCCATGCCGCTACGTGATTTAATGGTGGCCTATAGCAATCAATTTTGTCCTGTCGCCCCGCCGACCGTGAAAACGACTGTTCAATTACAACCCGCGCCTACGGCTGTACCTATGATCCCACAAACGGTTGTTCAGCCCGTTATGGTGCAACAACCTGCGCCGACCGCGCCAGCGCCGACAGTGCAATATCAGCCTGTTGCGGTTAAGACGCCTGTCACTCGCCAACAACCCCGCAGCAACAATACTTACGGCCCTTGATGAATTTGCAGCAGTTACAAAATGAATTAAGCGCGCAAATCGCCGCCGCCGCAGATGTCGCGGCGCTGGAAGCGGTGCGCGTGCATGCGCTCGGTAAAAAAGGCGTGATTACAGAGCAACTAAAGTCTTTGGGCGCCATGGATGCCGATACGCGCAAGGCTGCGGGCGCCGCGATTAACGAATTAAAAGACCAAATTACCGCTGCACTGGAAGCGCGCAAAAGCGAATTACAAAAATCCGAATTATCCGCGCGCCTGGCCAGCGAACAAACGGATGTCACGCTGCCGCCGCGTCCGATTAACGATGGCCGCGTTCATCCGATTTCGCAAACGATTGAGGAAATCATCCAGATTTTTGCCCAAATGGGTTTCACGCTGGCGGACGGGCCGAATATCGACGATGATTTCCATAATTTCAGCGCCCTGAATTTCCCCGACGACCACCCCGCGCGGGAAATGCATGATACGTTTTATTTGCCGGATGCGGACGGCAAAAAGATGCTTCTCCGCACGCATACCTCCACCGTGCAAGTCCGCACGATGATGAAACAAAAACCGCCGCTACGCATTATTGCCGCCGGCCGCACCTATCGCAGCGATTACGATATGACGCATACGCCCATGTTCCATCAATGCGAAGGCTTGATTGTTGATAAAAATATCCACATGGGCCACCTGAAAGGTTGCCTCCAGGATTTCCTGCGCGCCTTTTTTCGGTGTGGATGATTTGCCGATCCGTTTGCGCCCATCGTTTTTTCCGTTTGTTGAGCCTTGGTTGCCTGCGCCGCGGCGGAGAACTCAAAATCGGCAATTACGGCGACTGGCTGGAAATCCTCGGCTGCGGCATGGTGCATCCGAACGTCCTCACGGCCTGCGGCATCGACCCAAATGAATACCAAGGTTTCGCATTTGGCATGGGCGTCGAACGCCTCGCCATGCTGAAATACGGCATCCCCGATCTGCGCACTTTCTTCGAAGGCGACGCGCGCTGGCTGAAACATTACGGTTTCGGCGCATTTGAAATCCCCAACACAGCGGTGGGGGCATGAACATCATCAGCAAAGCATTTCATGACCTTTCCGCCAAGGAATTATATGCGGCCCTGCGCTTGCGCAGCGCGGTTTTCGTCGTGGAACAAAAATGCGCCTATCAGGATGCGGATAACCATGATCAATCCGCGCAGCATTTATTGATGATGCAGGGCGATGCATTAATCGCCTATGCGCGCATTCTGCCGCCTGGCGGCAAATATCCGCAATGCTCCATTGGACGCATTGCCGTCGGCGCCGCGCATCGCGGCAAGAATTACGGGCGGCAATTGATGGATTTCGCGTTGGCCGAAGCGCGGCGGCTGTATCCCCGCAGCAAATTAATGGTGCAGGCGCAAACGTATCTCGCGCCCTTTTATCAATCCTATGGCTTTCAATCTTGTACCGATGAATATGACGAAGACGGCGTGATGCACGTGGATATGGAGATGGCGGCATGAAATTCACGCTGTCATGGCTGAAACGCCATCTCGATACAAATGCAAGCGTTGATGAAATCGCGCAAACACTGACGCGCGTGGGATTGGAAGTGGAAAGCGTTTCCGATCCGGCAGAAAAGCTACGTGGTTTCGTCGTCGCCGAAGTGCGCGAAGCCGTGCAACATCCCAACGCCGACCGCCTGAAGGTTTGCAAAGTTTGGGATGGCCAAAAAGAATTGAACATCGTCTGCGGCGGCGCGAATGCCCGCACCGGAATAAAAGTGGTTTTGTAATTCGCTTTTGCGCGCTTCCAGTGCAGCGGTAAT
>JABDAM010000005.1:71477-72078 GCA_013289145.1 Alphaproteobacteria bacterium
GCATGATGTGCGCCTATCCCGAATTGCAATTGGATGGTGAAGACAAAGGGATCATCGAATTATCGGCCGATGCGGTCGCTGGCTCGCCCGCTGCCGAAGCGCTCGGCGCCACTGATGCCGTTTTCGAGATCGCCGTCACGCCTAACCGCGCCGATTGCGCGGGCGTGCGCGGCGTTGCGCGTGATCTTGCCGCTGCAGGTTTAGGTACACTCAAACCCCTGCCGGAATTCACATTAAAATCCTCCTTCCAATCGCCTGTGAAAGTCGTGCGCGACGTGCCGGATGACAAATTCTGTCCGGTTTTTGCGGGCTATTATATTAAGGGCGTGAAAAACAAACCTTCGCCGCCGTGGCTGCAAGCATGGCTGAAATCCGTTGGCCTGCGCCCGATTTCTGCGCTGGTGGACGTGACAAATTTTTTCACTATGGACATGGCGCGCCCGATGCATGTGTTCGACGCGGATAAAATCGTTAATCAAACTCTGACCGTCCGCATGGCGCGCGAAGGCGAAAATTTCGTCGCGCTGAATGGTAAAGCTTACACCATGAATCCCTCCATGGTCGTGATCGCGAATGAAGCCGAAACGTCGCTCGCTGGTAT
>JABDAM010000006.1 GCA_013289145.1 Alphaproteobacteria bacterium
CCCGGCTGCGCCCATAGCGCAACCCACCAGGTAGAGCTGCAAAGGTTCATAGAATTTTCTTAAATTTAGAGTATCATATGAAAGTAACGGAGGCGTTATGACTACAGAGAATTATTCCGTCGTTTATCATCAGGCTTTCCCCATCTTGAAAATCGACCTGCCGCCCAAAGGGGCGGTCAAGGCGAATGCCAGCGCGCTGGTCGCGATGGACCGCAACGTGCAATTGACCGGCAAAATGGAAGGCGGCGTGCTCGGCGCGCTGTGGCGCAGTTTTTCGGGCGAAAGTTTTTTTCTCCAGCGTTATGAAGCGAATGACAAGGGCGGCTGGGTCTGGCTGGGGCCGTCTTTGCCCGGCGCATTGCAACGCATCGACCTGGACGGCAAGGAAGATTACCTGGTCCAGCGCGGCGGCTTCCTGGCGGGCGGACCGAATGTTGACGTCTCGACCAAGGTGCAAACCATCATGCGCGGCATGTTCAGCGGCGACGGCTTTTTCGTCGTGCGATTGTCGGGCGTAGGCCCCGTATTTTTATCCTCCTTCGGCGGCATCGATACGGTTGAACTCGCCGAGGGCCAAAGCTGCGTGATCGATTTCTCCCGCCTCGTCGCCTGGCCCGCGAGTATGAAATACAATATCACCATCCCCGCCAAAGGCCTGTGGAGCGCCGTCACCACCGGCCAAATCCTCGGCTGCCAATTCACCGGCCCGGGAAAAATTTACGTGCAAAGCATCTCCAGCATCCACTTCGCCAGCAGCGCCGCGCAAATGCTGTCGCCGTTTTTTGTGGCGAGTAAAAACTGACCGTCATCCCGGCGAAGGCCGGGACCCAGACTTTAATTCTTATCCATGAATAAGTGCAGAAGGTGGTGGGGTATTATCTAGGCCTCGTGATATTTCTTTATTCGGTCCTTTTTGTGTTATTAATAATCTATCTAGGCTCTGATTTATCACGGCAGGGCGAAGTAATATTACGCCCCCATTTTTAACGTCTTTAAGAAATACTCCAGCCCCTTCTGAATCAATGGCAGTTCCAAGCACGCTCCAAGTCCTTTTGGTTTTAAGCTCTAAGCTTGTAGTTTCAACTATATCTCCAGCACCAATTTTAAAGCCTTTGCTATCAAGGACTACAGTATTATCGTCCATTGGTTTTTCTGATCTCAAATTCTGTTGTTTAATTTGCGCTTGCGCACCTTCATTTAAAACACGCAATTCATCAGGATCAACACCTTCAGCGCGCATATCATCTTCTGAAACAACCTGAACTTTCAATAAATCAAAATCATTACGAGGCAACACTTTAACTCCGCCATCAGTGGAATAAGTGATAAGGGAAGCATCTGTGAGCTGATTTAGGACTATATGATGATTAACTTCGCCAGGAATATAGCTACTATTATTATCGGGGTTTTGAGTACGTACAAACTGTCCAATTTCAATTTGGGTGCCGACTATATCTTTCATGGTCTTTCTCCTGCTCGATCATACTAACAAGAAATTATTAAAATTCTGTGATAATTGCAAAGTATTTGATGCAAAATAAAGTCTGGATCCCGGCCTTCGCCGGGATGACGGTGAAGATCAAGGCATCAATAAAATCATCGCGCGATCACCCGAAAGAATTCGCGATCACATCTGCAAAACGTCTTTCGGGCCCCGCCGGTCCCGCCCAGGGCTTTGCCGGTATTGCTGCGACGGCGGAAGCCTATGCATCAATTTCGCGTCCATGTGCTGCAGGTAGGACAAACCGTATTCGCCGTTTTCCAGACCGTCATATAAATGTTGCGGCAAATCGATTGCCATGGCCGGATCGCGCGAGGCGATCACCATGGCAATCGCGCAAACGGTATCGGCATCGATCTGGCGCCCCTGATTGACCGCCGCCACGAGCACGCCGGATAAGCTATCCGCCTGCATCACCGCATTCAGCGCTTGCTTAACGATGGTCAGGCCGTTGCCCATATCGGCAGCTTCTTCATTTGTTTGCCGCTGCCAGTCCGCGCCCAGATGATGCACGATAAAATCCGCCATATCGCTTTTGTGTCCGCCGTGATGAAGAAAATGCACGGCCAGCGCCATCGCCAAAGCTGACGTTGCGCCGGTTCGGGTGTCGTGCGTAATACGCCCTTGAAGTTCGGCCAGATATTTTACTTCCGCCACGTCGGACAACAAACCGATCGGCGCGACACGCATCGCAGCGCCGCTGGTGGTGCCGCGAGCAGCGTCGACCGAGCCACAAAAATCTTCAACACTTTTGGATGACCGAAGGGAGCGATACATATATCTGCCATAACCGACGCGCGGATCCCGGTGGAAAGCCGAGAGCCAGGCACGGATGAAATCATCTGGTTGCAGATTGGACGGCGCATCGGCTGCCAATAACAGCTCGGCATGAGCAAGTGACATTTGCGTATCATCGGTATATTTGCCTGCCTGATATTCAGCAAATTTCGGATGCGGACCGTAAAACAGATCTTCAAGCGTCACGGGATCATGCTCAACAAATTCAAGGCGCATTGCGACCGCGTCGCCGATGGCCATCACGGCTAGAAAATCTTTCATATATTCTCCTGGGTTATACGGCCCTTATACCCTTTTGGGCCTATCCCAAGCAATGTTTTTCTATGGCATCAACAAAATCGAGGTGCCTTTATCCACATGTTCCCAGACGTTTTCCATCTGGTCGTCCGTCAGGGCGATACAGCCGTTGGTCCAGTCGTGTTTCGGGTGGTCCATTTGCGCGGCGGTGCGGTCATTGGGGAGGCCGTGGATCATGATGTCGCCGCCGGGGCGCGCGTGATGCGACAGCGCCGCCGCCATATCCGCTGAATTCGGATAATCGATTTTCAAAGACTTATAATAGCGGCTGTTTTGGTTGCGGCCGATGATGGTGTAAATCCCCTCGGGCGTTTTGCCGTCGCCTTCGTGTTCCTTTTGCCCCTTGGGATTAAAGCCCAGCGCGATGGGATATTTCGCGATCATCGCGCCGTTGGACCATAATTCCAAAATATGGTCCGATTTGCGCACGACGATCAGATCCGCTTTTTGTTCCTGCGCACAGGCGGCGACGGGCAAAATCAAAGCGCATAACAGAATCCACACTGGCGTAAAGCGCCGAAGCTGATTAAAACATGGCATCATGACTGACAAACTAATCCGATTCGCAATTCTGGTTTCCGTCTTTTTATACATAGGGGCCGCCCGCGCCGGGGACAATACAGTCGTCCGGCAGAGCGACCAGATCACCGGCACCGACCGCATTTTCACCGCCAGCGGCGACGACAATACCATGGCGAATATCGGCGAGACGACGGACACAGGTTTTGTCGCCCTGCGCGCCGCCAATCCCGATATCAATCCCTGGGCCATCGACAGCGGCAGTGACGTGATCTTGCCCGGCGCGGTGATTATTCCCGGCAACATTCCGCACAACGGCATCGTGATTAACATCGGCGAAATGCGCCTTTACGATTTCACGCAAAGCGCCACCACACCCAATGTTTACACCATCGGCATCGGGCGGGACGGCCTGACCACACCCATCGGCAATTATCATATCGGGCGGAAAACCGCGAACCCCACCTGGTATCCCACGCCGCGCATGCTGGCCGAAGACCCGACGTTAAAACCCGTCGTGCCGCCGGGGCCGGACAATCCGCTGGGCAAATACGCGATGTATCTGGAAGGCACGCAGTACCGCATGCACGGCACCGATAAACCCTGGAGCCTCGGCCGCCGCGCTTCGTCCGGCTGCATCCGCCTTTATGCGCCGCAGATTGACGCGCTGTTTCACCACGCCTCGGTCGGCACGCAGGTTCACATTATTTCCCAGCCCGTCAAAGCCGCCGTGAAAGACGGCGCGGTCTATCTGGAAGCCCACCCCGATGAAGACATGGCCGACGCCTATGAATACGATTACGCCATGGATTTCAAAGTCCCGCCGGGCACGATGAAAATGATCCTCAGCACTGCGGGCGATTTGCGCAGCAAACTCGACTGGGCGAAAATCCGCAATGTCCTGCTGCTGCGGCCTGGGTATCCGGTGCGGGTGTCGTCATGAGCGCAAATGAGCGTTATGACCGCGGCGTGGCTTTGCTGAAATCGAAACGCCCGGACGAATATGATAATTTGACGCAAAGTCTGGCCGCCGCCGCGCCCGATGCGGCGAAATATGTGATTGAATTTGCCTATGGCGATATCTGGTCGCGCCCGGGCATGGATTTGAAAACCAAAGCGCTAGTGACGATTTCATGCCTGGCATCCATCGGCGGCGCCGAACCGCAATTAAAATCCCACATTGGCGGAGCGTTAAAATGCGGTTGCACAGAGATAGAAATTATTGAAACCTTTTATCAGATTATCCCCTATGCAGGCTTGCCGCGTGCGCTAAATGCCATCAAATGTGCGAATGATGTTTTCGCATCAACCTGATCGCAAATGAAACCCACGCCCTTTTATCTTATTGATGCTTTTACCGATCGGATATTTGGCGGAAATCCTGCGGCGGTTTGTCCGCTGGAAGCATGGCTGCCCGATGACATTCTAAAGTCCATGGCGATTGAACATAATCAATCTGAAACGGTTTTCTTCGTGCCAACGCCGAATGGTTTTGAAATTCGCTGGTTTACATCCTTGGGCGAAATTAATTTATGCGGCCATGCCACGCTGGCATCGGCGCATGTGATTTTTGATCATCTGAATTACCCCAAAAACGAAATCCATTTCACCACGCGTTTTGTCGGTGATATTAGCGTCAAAAAAGACGGTGCGCGTCTGACGTTGAACTTTCCCGCCTGGATGCCGGAAGCATTGGCGGCAATCCCCGAGAACGCCATCGCCGGGCTAGGCGGCGCAATCCCGCAAAAATCCTACCTAAAGCGCGATTATTTGTTCGTCTTTGCAAACCAGGATGAGCTGGCCGCCATCCGGCCTGATTTTAAAGTGTTGCAACAACTCGGCAAAATGATTTGTATCACCGCACCCGGGACAGATTGCGATTTCGTCAGCCGTTTTTTCTGTCCGGGCGATGCAGTGGAAGAAGACCCCGTTACCGGCTCTGCGCATAGCATGCTGACGCCTTATTGGGCGCAGCGCCTAGGCAAATCCAAATTATTCGCCCGTCAAATTTCAAAACGCGGCGGCGAATTGCATTGTGAATTGCAAGGCGACCGCGTTCTGATTAGCGGCCAGGCGAAAACTTATTTATCCGGCACGGTTTATTTGCCCTGATTTCCCGGGTAAGAAATCGTATGTCCCAAGCTTCGATTAAACCCATGCGAATTTTACTCCTCGGCTCCGGCGGGCGCGAGCATGCGCTGGCGGATGCGATTAAAACATCGCCGCTATGTGCGGAATTGCACTCGGCGCCCGGCAATGCGGGGATCGCGCAGATTGCGGCGTGCCATGATGTGAAGGCGGAGGATGTTTCCGCCGTCGTCGCGCTGGCGCAAAAATTGGAAATTGATTTTGTCGTTGTCGGACCGGAAACGCCGCTGGTCGCGGGCGTTGTGGATGCTTTGGCGGAGAAAAATATTCTCGCCTTCGGCCCCAAACAGGCCGCTGCGCAACTCGAAGGCAGTAAAGCATTTATGAAAGATGTCGTGGTCGCCGCAAAAATCCCCACCGCGACGCACGAAGTTTTCACGGACGCGGAATCCGCCAAAGCCAACATCCAAAAACGCGGCGCGCCGATTGTCATTAAAACCGACGGCCTGGCGGCGGGCAAAGGCGTGACGGTTGCCATGTCCTTAGACGAAGCACGCAACGCCATAGATGAAGCCATGACGGATAAAGTCTTCGCCGAAGCGGGCGCGAAACTCGTCATCGAAGATTATATGGAAGGGCCGGAGGTTTCCGTTTTCGCCCTGTGCGACGGCGCCCGCGCGATTTGCCTGGGCGCGGCGCAAGATCACAAACGCGTCGGTGATGGTGATACGGGCCCGAATACCGGCGGCATGGGCGCTTATTCGCCGGTGCGCATTGCGACGCCGGAATTTTTACAGGATGTGATGACGCGCTTCATTGAACCCACGCTGACGGAAATGCAAAAACGCGGCGCACCATATAAAGGCATTTTATACGCGGGCCTGATGGTGACGGCGCAAGGCCCCAAACTGATCGAATACAACATCCGTTTCGGCGACCCGGAAACGCAAGTCGTCGTGCCGCGATTACAGACTGATTTGCTCGAACTCTTTTACCTCGCCGCGCAAGGCAAACTGAACGAAGCGCCGGAAATTAAATTCTCGAGCCACCACGCTTTATGCGTCGTTATGGCGGCGAAAGGTTATCCGGGCGCGGTGGAGAAGGGGAGTATTATTCACGGCCTCGAAAAAGCCGCGCAAGAAAATGTGAAAATTTATCACGCTGGCACGAAGTTAAATTCGCAAAACGAAGTGACGGCCAACGGCGGCCGCGTGCTTAACATCATTGGTTTCGGCGCGGATTTGAAAACCGCGCAAGCCACGGCCTATGATGCGACCAAGCAAATCGATTGGCCCCAGGGTTTCTACCGCCACGACATCGGCTGGAGAGAGTTGCAATAACTCCTATTGCCACATGCGATTTGCCTTTGTATCTTTACGGCATGAAACGCTTCCCGCTTCTTCTGCTTATCTTCTCCCTCTTTCTAACTGGAACGATTGTTATGCCAAAGAAAACAAAAGCCGCTGATCCGGCGCAAACAAGTGCGCCGACCCTGACCGATCCCGCCAACACCGTCGTGATGACCTTGGCAGGCGGCGATGTTTACCTGCAATTGCGTCCGGATCTGGCGCCCAATCACGCGGCGCGGATCAAGGAACTGGTGAACAGCGGCTTTTACAACGGCATTATCTTTCACCGCGTGATCGATGGTTTCATGGCGCAAACGGGCGACCCCACCGGCACCGGCATGGGCGGCAGCGGCAAAAAACTCAAGGCGGAATTCACGCCGGAACCCTTTGTGCGCGGCACCATAGGGATGGCGCGCGCCGCATCGCCTGACAGCGCGGACAGCCAGTTTTTCATCTGCTTTGCCCCCGCATCGTTTTTGAACGGCCAATATACCGTCATCGGCAAAGTCGTTTCCGGCATGGAATTGATCGATAAACTCCCGCGCGGCGAGCCGCCGGAAAATCCGGGTAAGATCATCGCCATGCACATGGCGGATGCGAAACCCTCAAAATAAAATTAGGGCCGAAAAAATAGTTGATTAAAGTTAGATAAATTTTTATCTCTTAGGAATCTGTTAAGAGCCTTATGTTGTTATAGAAGGGTATTTTAGTGGATTGCTTTTGACTAGAATGCCTTTAAAATCCAATAGATTGGATTCGAGGCTTTTTTTGCTGCCTCAATCATGCCAAACGCTGTTTTAACGGAGGAAACACAATGCAGCTTCGCAACCAAAAGGGTTTTACCCTAATTGAAATCGCGATCGTTTTAACGATCGTGGGCCTTGTTATCGGGGGGATCTGGCTTGCCGCATCTACGGTGATCAATAACAACAAACGCCAAACCCTGAATGCCAATATCGTTCAGGTTGTTCAGAACGTTAAAAGCCTTTTTGCCGGCCAGGGTTCTGGCGCGGTAACGACTGGTTTCACCCAGGCAAACGGGGTTAACGCAGGGATTTTCCCGCCTGCGATGCTGGATGCGAACGGAAATCCTCCGGGTGTTGTCACGCCGTTTGACGCTTCCAACCCTGCGACAGGTAAAGACAGCGTAACCATCGCGGCATCCGGTGCGAACGGCATTAAATTGGTTGTCGGCGCGAACGCCGGTCTTATTACAACAGATTCTTGCACGTCTCTGCTAACAACGTTGGGAAGCCAGCAAAATATCAGCAAGCTTGGCATTACGTCTTTGGCGGGTACGGCGGGTACGGACCTCAGCGCGGGCGGTACGGCGCAGGTAACTGCTGCTGCTGCTGCGAGCGCTTGCACGACAGCGGGAAGCGGTACAGTGGGTAACTCCGTTACGGTTATCTTCAGCGCAACCTAATTAACCCTGTAATTCATTTGAAAACCCCGGCGGCCATGCTGCCGGGGTTTTTCTTTGCCCCAGTCTTCATAATGTCTTCATAATAGCGTAAATTTTATATGTTACGATTCAGCCAGGACGGTTTCGAATGTTTTCATCTTTAACATCTAAACTGCGTGGCCTAGGCCGCTCAATTTCAGGTTTTACCCTGCTGGAGGCCACAATCGTTCTGGCGATTTTGGGAATTGTCGTCGCCGGAATTTGGATCGCGAGCGCCGGCGCCATCAATGCGCAAAAGAAAAAACGCCTTGCTGAGGACGTGCTGACCACCGTCGCCAATATTCGCGACTATGTCAAAAATATTGATATCCCGGCGGGAAAGTCGCTCACGACCGCGGATATCCAAAACCTGGGATTGTTTCCGGCGGATGTCGTGCGTAACGGCGTCACCATAAATCCCTACAGCGGAATTTTTCAGGCAACCGCCGATAATAATCAAATCGTCATCATTGTGAATGGGCTGACCACTGACGCTTGCGTGGATTTGCTTTACAATCACTTCGGCGGCTCAAGCAATGTCACGACCGGCAGCGCGACCACCGGCAACCAACCGCAAGACATCGGTTTTCTGGGCTATAGCACGGGCGCGGCATTTCCGCCGCAAAATACCAGCGTGACTTTTACCGCCATAACAACCGCCTGTAATGCGCCGCAGGGATCTGCACTGCCGACCTTCTATCTTTCGTTCAGCCCCTAGGCCATAAATGATTTTCGCGCTTTTCATTATCTTTGTCTTCGCCGGGATTCTCAGCTTTGCGATGTTCGGTTCGCAGCCGAATGTCGCCACGCCGGCGGGACAGGTTTATGCCGCCAACATGACTGTTTTCCACCAGGCCGCGATGCTGCAATGGAGCGCGGATTTTACCGCCAATCCCGCCACTTCTTATACCAACTGCCTTCCCAACAGCACTTGTACCTATTTTATGAATCAACAAATTTATCCGGGCGCGCCCGCAGGGCAGCTTGCGGCTAATTGGCCGGAATATAATTCCCTGGTCCCTGAAGGTTCGAGTTCAGGCTGGCAATCTTTTTTAGTCCGCAATATTGACGGCATCAGTTTGAACAACGGCTCGCGCGATTATATCCTGACCATCTTTCGTGGCTTTGGCGCGGCCACCAGCACGACCACGACCGGTTCCGGCGCAGGCGGCATTTCTGCCGATAACGTTAGCTTGGGCCTGGCGAATACCGTGACGGAGCGATCGGGTTTGGGATTACTGAATTGCACCGGCGGAGCGGCCGGTTCGTGTCAATTTACGCGTTTCGCGGCGGACTCCACGGGCGCCGATAAACCGCTGCAATTCAATGTTGGCATTTTCATTGGCGCGGCTCCCAATTACGCTTTCAGCGCTGCTGACCTTGCCGCTAACAGCACCACCGGCCTGAACGGCAAAGTCGCGATGATGACCCAGGTTTCCGGGAATTAAATTAGGCGCTTTTGATTTGTTTTTTCACGTCGCGCAGCGCGGCGGACAATTTGCTCGCGGGCGTCGCCAAAACATAAGCATCCAGACCGCCATTATGCTCGATCGTGCGCAGGCCATGCGTGGTCACGCGCAATTTCACCGCGCGTTTCAACTTTTCCGACCAAAGGCTGATGGGCTGCAAATTCACATCAAACCGGCGGTTGGTTTTGTTGTTCGCATGGCTGACATTATGGCCGGTCATAGGCTTTTTGCCGGTTACATCGCATTGGCGGGACATGGGGACTTACTCCTGAATGGCTTTGAGGGGTGGTTTTGGCCTAATTATACCCCAAATGTCAAGGAAATTTTGAGGAATTAGGCGTTTAGGAACCCTGCCTTCCTAATTCCTATAACTCCTGAAATCCTAGTTCCTAAATCATGCCGCCCAGGCGCTGGTTTCCAGGTCGCTGAGTTTATCCAGCAGGTAATCCACGTCGTCCCGGCTCATGCCGCGCGGGTCGGTGAGGATGCGCTCCACCAGGCGTTTGCGGTAGCGGTTAACGTCGTCCGGACCGCCGTCGAAATTGGTTTCATGCGCGATTTCCAGGGCGTGCCGGATCGCGGGCATAAAATTATTGCCCAGACTGGTGCGTTCATAAATCGCCTTTAATCCCGCGTCGCCCTGGTCGTGAATTAAAATCCGAGCGTTTTTCATCGGCACTTTTGCCGCCACGGCGAGGCAGGCTTCGAAAAATCCGATATCGCCCAGACACAAAGCGCGCAGCACCAGTGACGGCGTCAAGCGCCCGCTTTGCGACAATTGCCGCGCGACCTCTTCCAGTTCCGCATCACTGCGCCCGCGCCCCAGCATGCGCAGCGTCGCGCGTTCACGTCCTTGTTGCACGACTTCATCCATGTGCGGCTGATAATCAGGCCGCGATTTAATCTGCGCCGCCAATTCTGCCGTCGCGGCGGAAACCAGATATTCCAAAATCCGCGCGGGCACGGCGGGACGCACGGCCAGGCGGCTGGCGATCATGCCCGATGCCGGAAAGCGTTCCAGCATATAAGCCATATTATGTTCCGCGATATCCGCGCCCGGATTTCCGGCCAGAGTCGCCACGACTTCTTCATCGCCATGTTCGATCAGACAATTGACGAGGCGTTCGGAAACCTGTGGGCGCTGTGCGATCGCGCTTTGCCGCGCGCGGCCGGAACGGCGCACCATTTCAATCAAAAAACTGTCCGACAGCATCGGCGAGGATTGTAAAACCGGCAAAGCCAGACTTTCCACATCCGTCGCCAAACGCTCCGCCACATCGCGCGGCAAATGGCTGGAAGATTTCATCGTCTCAACCACCGCGCGGCGCACGGCGACGGCGGCATCTTTGGCCAAGGCGCGGATGATTTCCTCGGCGAGGTGATATTCTTCCGCGCTTAGATTCTCACTATCCAAATTCACGGCGACTTTAACGGCCGTATCGGCGCGCGATGTTTCCGACGGATCGGTCAAAAGCCGCGCGACATCCGCCGCGGTGAGGGCGAAATTGGACATGCCCTCAGCTTAAGCGCTTCGCCTGGCTTGGCAAGAGATTTTGAGTGCAGCAGATTGTATGCGCATTGTATGCACAAGCGAAATCAGAAAGCGCGAAACTTCACGCCTGAAGGTTGATGCCTTCCGCCGGACGGATGGGTGTCTGGCGGGCAGGACGGGCCAATTCCTCCAGCACCACGACGGAGGCTTTGGCCGAAAGATCGCTTACTGTTTTTTCCACCACCTGCAACAACCGTTCCGGATCCGCTTCGCGCCAGTTTTCCGGCAATTCAATCACGGCTTGGCCCGTTTCAAAGGACAGGGATTCCACCAGGGTTAAAATCCGCTTTGTATTGCTTTTGACAACCTCCAAGGCTCCGCCAATCGTCTGGACCCGCCACAGAAAATTATACCTTTGCTCCAGCGTATCCTTATTTTCCTTGCGCTCTTTATTCTGGCGCCGGACTTCGCGCTCCGCCACCATCAGTTCCGCTTCTCTTGCAGGGTCGCACAAAATGGCATGGGTGCGATTCATGAGATCAAAATAGGGTTTGTATTTCCGCTCGTTCTGAAATGCGGGTGCTGTGCCATTCCAAATATACCACATTATCCGGCGGCATGCCGCTTTCAAGCCCGGCGGAAAGGGAAGCTCCGTTTTGTTTCCGGTACAGCCGAAACGGAATTTGTCCCTTGCATAGGCCTGATAAATAAGTTCTTCCAGTTTGCCCAATTCCCGGGGCTGCCCGCCAGCAAGTTTAAAGGCCGCAACTGTTCGAAAATCATCTCTCTGATAGCGTTCATGGTTTTGATTTTCACCATAGGCTGTATAGACTTCCAGATGCGTCTTTTCTCTTTCTTCTTGCAATTCCTCTTGGTAGCGTTCGCATTGCACACGCAGAGAACTCACCGCCTCCTCCGCGACATCCTCATACCGCTGCCAATGCTCCGCGATTTCATCCACCGTGACGGCAACGCGTGTTGCACTGAGCGGGCAATCCGTTTCAGCGACAGCGTAAAAACTGGCCGGCAAAAAAGAATCCGTTCTGATTTTCCGGCAGGTCAGACCGCCCGCCATAACCGTTTCCGGATCAGGCGGGGTCGGCGAACCGCCTTTGCCGCCGCTATTGCGGCCGCCTCTCACAATAACCGGCGGCAATCCAGGGTAACGCACAACATAAAGATGGACGCTATCCGTTCCCGGGAAATGTTCAGATTTTCCAATCTTAAAAGCGTCCGTGCCAAATTCCATTATCTTTATCCCTAAACTTAGCGTCATCCTGCCACCGCCAAATCTTGCAAGTCAATAAATTTCTGGTGTAGGGTAGGGCGCACATAAACTGGAAAGCAAGCCCATGCACATCGGCGTCCCCAAGGAAATCAAAAACCACGAATACCGCGCGGGCCTGACGGCCAGCAGCGTGAAAGAGCTGACCTCGCGCGGCCATAACGTGACGGTTGAAACCAGCCTCGGCGTAGGCGTCGGCATTTCCGACGATGAATACGTCAGCGCGGGCGCGAAGGTCGCGGCGAGCGCGAAAGACATCTTCGCCAGCGCCGATATGATTATCAAGGTCAAAGAGCCCCAGCCGCAGGAATGCGCGATGCTGCGGCCCAAACAAATTCTGTTTACATTTTTACATCTCGCGCCCGATCCGGAACAAACGGATGCACTGTTAAAATCCGGCTGCTCCGCGATCGCTTATGAAACCGTGCAAACGGCGGACGGCCGATTGCCGCTGCTCACGCCCATGTCCGAGGTCGCGGGGCGTTTGTCTATCCAAGTCGGCGCGCATTATCTGGAGCGCGAACACGGCGGACGCGGTATTTTACTGGGCGGCGTGCCGGGCGTGGCGCCCGCGGATATTTTGGTTATCGGCGCGGGCGTGTCGGGCAGCAACGCCATGCACATGGCCGTCGGCATGGGCGCGCGTGTTTCCGTTTTGGATAAAAACCTGAACCGCCTGCGCGAGATTGACCAGATTTACCAAGGCCGTGTGGAAACGTTATACGCCAACGCAGGCACGCTGGAATATAAACTGAGTTACGCGGACCTCGTCATCGGCGCGGTCCTCGTGCCCGGCGCGGCCGCGCCGAAACTGGTGACACGCAAACAATTGGGCTTGATGAAGCAAGGCAGCGTAATGGTCGATATCGCCATCGACCAGGGCGGTTGTTTTGAAACGTCAAAACCCACCACGCACGACAATCCGGTTTATACGGTCGACGGCATTGTGCATTACTGCGTCACCAACATGCCCGGCGCCGTGCCGCGCACGAGCAGTTTCGCGCTGAATAACGTCACGCTGCCTTATGCAGTCGCGCTTGCCGATCATGGTTTGGATGCCTTGAAAAAAGATCCCGCCCTGGCCGCGGGATTAAACGTGCACGCAGGCAAACTCACCAACGCCGCCGTCGCCGAAGCGCAGGATAAAAAATACATTGAGCCCTTAAAGGCGATGACGTGAAAAAAACATTAGTTTTTTTTCTGCTCACGCTGCTTTCCGCCTGCGGTTTCCACCCCATGTACGGCAATCAGGGCGCAACGAAAAATAATACGGCGGCGCTCTCGAACATTCATGTGAATTTCATCCATGATGAATTGGGCCAAGCCTTGCGCAACGCCGTGCTGGACCGGATGCCGGTGCCCGTCGCCGAGCCGCGCTATCAATTGAATGTTTCGATGACGGAGGCGCAGATCGGCATTGCCCTCACTTCTAACAATACCGTAACGCGGCAGCAGTTGCGCGATACGCTGCATGCCGAACTGATCGACACACGCACGCAGGCGATGGTGTGGAAACAGGATTTGTTTGCCACGTCAGGCTATAACATTCTGAATTCGCAATTCTCGACTTTGACCGGACAGCAAGACGCCGAAGAGCGCAACGTCAATGATCTGGCCGAACGCCTGGTCGGTATGCTGGGCGGCTTTTTCGACCGCCCGGCGGAAGACCAAAAACTCCGTCCGCCGCCACCGCCCGTGCCAGCGGATTCGTCGATCTATTCGCATGTGTTTGGTAAATGAAACTCCAAACCCGCGAGATTGATAAATTCCTGGCCGCGCCGCCGCCGGTCTGCCGCGTTTTTGTGTTTTACGGCCCTGATGGCGGCCTGGTGACGGCGCGCGGGCGCGCGATGGCGCAAAAGTTCGCGCCGGATTTGAATGATCCTTTTGCCGTGACGCTGCTCGACGGCGATGATCTCGCCAAGAATCCGTCGCGCCTGATCGCCGAAGCGCAGATGCTCGCACCCAGTTATTTAGGGGGTGGTGGGCAGCGCCTGATCTGGCTGCGCGAGGCGGATGAAAAAAACGCGGGCAAGGCGGTGGAAAATCTGCTCCTTGCCGAAAACATTCCCGCCATCGTCGTGATCGAAGCGGGTGAGCTATCGCCCAAAAGCACCCTGCGCAAGTTGTCTGAAGCCGCCGCGAACGCCGCCGCCATTCCTTGTTACGTCGAAGACCCGGCGCAGGTCGCCGGCTATGTCACGCGTGAACTCGCCGCCGCTGGATGGAAACTGTCGCGCGACGCCGCAACCTGGTTCGGGCAAAACCTGGGCGGCGACCGCGGCTTGGTGCAACAGGAACTGGAAAAACTGATCACCTATTTGGGCGCGCCCAATCCCGCGCAAAACAGTGTGGATATCGACAAGCTGAAAAACATCGCGGCGGGCGGCGCGGTGCTGGAGGAAGATGAATTCATTGACGCCGTCGGCACGCCCGCCGCCGTTCCCATGGTGCAAAAACTGATGGCCGAAGGGCAGGCGGCGCCGAACATCATCCGCACCCTGGGCCGCCATGTCTCCCGCCTTTACGCCACGCAGCTGAAAATCGCGGGCGGCGAGGATATGAAAAACGCGATGGACGCGCTGCAACCCAAACTGTTTTTCAAACGCGAGAACGCCTTCCGCGCGCAATTGAATAAATTTTCCCTGCGTTATCTCTCGCGCCTGCGCGGCGAATTGTGGCGCCTGGAGCAGCAGTGCAAACAAACCGGATCGCCGGATGAATTGCTGGTCTCGCAGCTCGTGCTGCTCCTCGGCGCGCGCGCCGCATAAATATAATAGGCGTGACAAGGCCGCCGCTTTCGCGTTAAAATAACGGTTCAAATCAAGGGTCGTTAATGCGCGCTATTTTTTCGTCCTGCCCCCATAATGCCCGGGGTTTCACACTGGTTGAAGTGGTGGTTGTTCTGTCCATCGTCGGGATCATCATCGGCGGCGTTTGGCTTTATGCCGCCCAGGCGAATAATGAAGTAAAACAACAAAAACTAACCTCCTTTGTTGTGCAAACCCTCAGTCAGGCGCACCAGTTCTTCAGCAATAATTCCATGCCCGGCACGAGTGGCGACATCACGGACAACGCCATCATCGCCAATATTTTTCCATCCGAGGTATTGGTGGCAAACGGCGGCGCGACAGCGTCCGGCTATAACGCCCAAGACCCTTATTTGCTGAACGGAGCGCCCGCGAATTTCACGCTCACTTACACCGTTAGTGCTGGGGGCGGCAGCGGCTCGTCCGCCGGGACGACGGGCATTAACCTTTTTGTTCCCGCTATTCCCAACGACGCTTGCGTTCATTTGCTTTCCTATCTGGCGAGCAATCCCAGCGTTATCCAGCAATTGGGATTGGTCAGCTATAATTCTTCCGCCTCCAGCGGCGGCAATTCCTTTTCAAGCAACGCAAACGTGGCGGCATTCTCCACGTTTTGCGGCCAGCGCGGCGCCAATATGGGCCTTTATCTCTCCGCCATCATGTAAAATGCCGAAACGGTTTTCTTCTCCTCTCGCGCGGCAACAAGGCTTCACCTTGATTGAATTGGCGATTGTCCTCAGCATCGTCGGTGTGATTATCGGCGGCACCTGGTATTACGCGGCGCAAACTTTGAACGATATCAAAAAAAATAAGATTATCGATCAAACCCTGCAAATCATTCAAAACACCAAACGCACTTTTGCAAATGTGAATACCGCGCCTGTCAGTTCGACCGCAACCAATCTTACTGCATCCGCCATCACCGCCGGAATTTTTCCAAGCGATATGATCGTCAACACAACCCAAGCTGCCGATCCCTATGGCCAGCCCGTGGTTCTGAGCACCTCCAGCGCCCAGATTTCCAGTTTTCATTTGCAATACAATGTTCGAACCGACGTATGTATCGCGCTCTTAACTAAATTGATTGCCAATACCACCACGCGGAACCGTTATGGCATTATCGGATATAACGCCAATGGCACTTTTACGCCCGTTAGTTACAACTCCGTCGTTCCCATCTCAACACTGGCGAGTTCTTGCAGCAGCGCGAATGGCAGCAACACCCTGGTCACAACCGCGGTTGATTTCAGCTATAAATAAATGCGGTTAACTTTTTTGAATTTTCTGAAATCCTTGCTTTTTATACCCTGAAAGCGTTACCCTGCGCGCATGAATTCTTACGATGTCATCGTCATCGGTGGCGGTCACGCAGGTACTGAGGCCGCTGCTGCTTCCGCGCGTATCGGCGCACGCACGCTACTGATCACGCATAAACGCGAGACTATCGGCGTCATGTCCTGCAACCCCGCCATCGGCGGTTTGGGTAAAGGCCATTTGGTGCGCGAAATCGATGCGCTCGACGGCATCATGGCGCGCGCGATTGACCAGTCCGGCATCCAGTTCCGCATGCTAAATGCCAGTAAAGGCGCGGCGGTGCGCGGCCCGCGCGCCCAAGCGGACCGCAAGCTCTACCGACAGGCGGTGCAGGATATTCTATTCAATTACCCCAATCTAACAATCATTGAAGGCGCGGTTGAGGATTTGATCATCGCTCCTAATTGTCACCCCGGGCCATCGGCGCGCAAGCGCCGCATGATTGTCCCGTGGTCCGCCGAGACGCTTGAGCACTGTTTCAAAACCGAAAACACTTTTCTCGCGGAACCACAGACCCCGGGACAAGCCCGGGGTGACAGTGCGGGAATGCGTTGCGGGGGTATCATCCTCGCTGATGGCACGGAAATCCGCGCAGGTGCCGTTGTTTTAACAACCGGAACTTTCCTTAACGGCCTCATCCACCGCGGCAAAGAAACCATCCCCGCCGGCCGTGTCGGCGACGCGCCCGCGCTGAAACTCTCAGACCGCCTTGCCGCGCTGAACCTCAACCTCGGCCGCCTCAAAACCGGCACCCCGCCGCGCCTGGATGGCCGCACGATTGATTGGTCCGTCTGCATTGAACAACCCGGCGATGAAACGCCTATCCCTTTTTCATATCTGAATTCTCGCATCTCCGTCCCCCAGATTCCTTGCCATATCACGCATACTACGCTCGCCACTCACCAGATCATCCAAGATAACCTCCACCAATCCGCCATGTATTCCGGCCAGATCTCCGGCACGGGTCCGCGTTATTGTCCCTCGATCGAAGACAAAATCGTCCGTTTCGCCGACAAAAGCCGCCACCAAATCTTCCTTGAACCCGAAGGCCTGGATGATCCCACGATTTACCCCAACGGCATTTCCACTTCCCTGCCTACGGACGTTCAAGACCAGATCCTAAAATCTATTCCCGGCCTAGAAAACGCAATTATATTCCAATATGCCTATGCAATTGAATATGATTATGTTGATCCAAGGGAATTATATTCCACATTAGAAACCAAAAAACTCCCCGGCCTATATTTGGCTGGCCAGATCAACGGCACCACCGGCTATGAAGAGGCCGGCGCCCAAGGCCTCCTCGCCGGCGCCAACGCCGCCCTGTCCTTGTCCGGCAAACTCAGCCTAACCATCGGCCGCGACCAAGGCTACATGGGCGTCCTGGTCGACGACCTCATCACCCGCGGCGCGACCGAGCCCTACCGCATGTTTACCAGCCGCGCTGAATACCGCCTGAACCTCCGGGCCGATAACGCCGACCAGCGCCTTACCTCCCTGGCTGTCACCCTAGGTCTGGCCGGGCCCGACCGAGCCGCCGCCTGGGAGGCCAAGTCCACCCTCCTGAATAGCGCTCGTGAAACCTGTTCCAAACTTTCCGCTACCCCAGCCGCCCTGGGAAAAGCCGGTCTGGCCGTTAACCAAGACGGCATCCGCCGCTCCGTCTTTGACCTCCTGCGCTACCCTGATATCACCTGGGACCGCCTCACCACCATCTGGCCGGAACTGGCTGTCATAAATGCCGCCAGTCGCGAACAAATCGAAATCGACGCCCACTATTCCGGCTACCTTGACCGCCAGGAAGCCGACATCCTAGCCTACCGCCGTGACGAAGCTCTGTCCCTTCCCACCAACCTGGACTACGCCGCTATCGGCAGCCTGTCCCGTGAAATTCAAGACAAACTCTCCACCGCCCGCCCCGAAACCCTAGGCGCGGCCGCCCGTATCCAAGGCGTCACCCCCGCCGCCGTCACCGCCCTCCTGCGCCATGTCCGTAAAAGATAGTCCAGACGCGAATGTTTCACGTGAAACACTCGCCCTCTACGAACAAATCCTGAAAGACTGGCAAAGCCGGATTAACCTGGTGTCTGCATCCACCCTATCAGACCTCTGTAACCGCCATTTCCTGGACAGCCTCCAACTCGTTCCCGTTATCCAATCCATAACGCCTGCCCCGGCGCAGGCCGGGGTTTCATTTGAAACAATCCTGACCGACCTGGGTTCTGGGGCTGGATTTCCTGGGATGGTCCTAGCGCTATCTGGTATTCCCAATGTCCACCTCATCGAATCCGACCAGCGTAAATGCGCTTTCCTGAGAGAAATTTCTAGAACCTGTTTCGATGTTTCACGTGAAACATTCCGTCCCACCATTCATAACGACCGGATCGAGAAATTAAATCTGAAAGCCGATATTATCACCTCTCGCGCTTTTGCTGATTTGAACAAAACCTTGGAAATCTCGGAAAATCTGCGTCATCCTGATACCCTATACCTCCTCCTAAAACCCCTGGACCTGCAAAAAGAATTGACAGAAGCCGCGCAAAACTGGTATTTTGACCACGAAATCATCCCTTCTATATCCGACGTCCGGGGTTGTATTCTGAAAATTTCCCGCGTAAATAAAAAGTAGGAGCTACAATGCCTGCCAAAATAATAGCCATCGCCAACCAAAAGGGCGGCGTGGGCAAGACCACCACCACCGTCAACCTGGCCACCGCCCTGGCGGCTATATATAAGAAGGTATTGGTCGTAGACCTGGACCCGCAAGGCAATGCCTCCACCGGCTTAGGAATTCCCTCAGCTGCGCGGACTAAAGGCGTTTATGAACTGATCTTCGACGGCCTGGCTGTATCCGACACCATCGTTAAAACAGAAGTCCCCGGCCTGGACCTGATCCCCGCCACCATGGACTTGTCCGGCGCTGAGATCGAACTGGTCGGAATAGATGAACGGGAGTTCAAATTAAAGTCCGCTTTCCGCGCCGCCACTGAATATGATTATATTCTTATCGACTGCCCGCCGTCGCTAGGCCTGCTCACGCTGAATGCCCTGGTCGCCGCGCACTCCGTCCTCGTGCCATTGCAATGCGAGTTCTACGCGCTCGAAGGTTTATCACACCTCTCGCGCACCATCGAACGCACGCGCCGCGCGCTGAATCCAAACCTGCATTTCGAAGGCATCGTTTTGACGATGTACGATAAGCGCAATTCCCTCTCGAACGGCGTCGCCGCCGACGTGCGCGCCCACTTCCCCGGCATCGTTTACGACACGATGATCCCCCGCAACGTGCGTGTTTCCGAAGCGCCATCACACGGCAAACCCGTGATGATCTACGACATGAAATCATCCGGCTCGATCGCCTACATCCAATTGGCGAAAGAATTTTTGGCAAGACAAAACAATACGCCCGCCGAAGCAGCCTGATAATCCATGAAAGTTTTGATTAGCCCAATCAATGTTGCAGAAGCCGTCATTGCGCATGATTGCGGCACGGATATTATCGATATCAAAAATATCGATGCCAAAGTGACGGTGAATGGTGTAGCTGGCGGCTCGCTTGGCGCCAGCACAGCGGAAATTATTCGCGAAGTCATTACAACGATCAGCGATCCCAAGGTAATCTTTAGCGCAACACTCGGCGATTTATCCGGCGATGATATTCCCCTTGCCCCTGCGCGCGCGCAAGATTTCATCGGCTGCGGCGTGAACTATATCAAGGTTGGCCTGTGTGATTTTGAAAATCCCGAACAAGCCACACGATTGATGAAAGCGGTGCGTGCGGTTTGTCCAAAAGAAATCACGCTGGTTGCCGCAGGCTACGCCGATGCCGCGCGCTTCGGCGGATTAAAACCGAACCAATTAATTAAAATCGCTTATCAATCCGGCGCGGATATGGTGATGCTGGATACTTTTGTTAAAGATGGAAAAACTTTATTGCACGCCTTATCACCCAATGAATTATTCGGATTTACGAAAGCCGCGCATGATTGCAGGCTTGGTGTCGCCCTGGCTGGCTCAATTGGTATAGATGATTTTCCAATACTGCATGTCGTAGGCGCGGATGTTGTTGGTTTGCGCGGCGCGGTATGTGATCAGCATGATCGCACGACCATGATTAATCCCGATAAAGCCAAAGCTTTGATGGCCGCAGCTCGGGCGTTTCAATTTCAACCGGCGCCGTCACAAAGCTTCACCGCAGCCGCGCCGCATGCTTTTTAATGAGGAGATCCTATGTCTGCAACGAATACCCCTGAACAAACCGCGGCGGAAAAAGCGGCGATAGGATTGCAACAGGCGATCGCGGATTCGACGCGTGTGATGGTGAAGGCGCATGCGGTCTTGGCGGCGGAAAAAACCACGGAAAAACCGAGCGCGCCTAAACGCGGGTTGGGGCGGGGGCTGGATGCCCTGTTCGCGGATGGCGAACAAGGGCGGGAGGCAAGAAGCGAGAAGCGAGAAAGTGAAATTGTGAATGCAGCGGTTGTGAAGCAAGAGGCGGGATCTCACGCCTTGCCTCTCGCTTCACAATCTCCGCGCACGCTGCCCATCACCGCGCTCATCCCCACGCCGTTTCAGCCGCGGAAAACTTTTGGCGCGGAGGATATGGAATCTTTGGTGCAATCCATTCATATGCATGGGATTTTACAGCCGTTGCTCGTGCGTGCAGCCCCGGGTCAGCCGGATAAATATGAAATCATCGCGGGCGAGCGGCGTTGGCGGGCGGCGCAGCAGGCGCGGTTGCATAATGTCCCGGTCATTATCAAAACTTTGGATGACCGCCAGGCATTGGAACTCGCGCTGATTGAAAATATTCAGCGCGCGGATCTGACGCCGATTGAAGAGGCCGAAGGCTATCAGCGCTTGATCGAAGAATTCGGCCACACGCAAGATGCGCTGGCGAAAGTCGTCGGGAAATCGCGCAGTCATATGACGAATACGTTGCGTCTGCTGCAATTGCCCGCGGGCGTGCGCGAGATGGTGGGGCGCGGCGAATTGTCTGCGGGCCATGCGCGCGCGCTGGTCGGCCGCGCGGACGCCCAAGAAGTCGCGGACATGGCGGCGCGCAAAAAATGGTCGGTGCGCGACATGGAAAAATTCACGCGCAAGCAAAAACAGCCGGTGGATTTCGCGCGCATGTCGATCCAGGAACTCAACGCGCGGCGTCATGCCAAGAATGATAAAGATAATCCCTTTGGGCCTTTTCCGGGCATCGATCACGCCATGCCCAAAAGTCCGGATGTGGCGGCGCTGGAGGATGAAATGTCCTCGCTGCTGGGGCTGCGGGTGGAAATCCATTCCATGGCCGATGCCTCTGGTGTGCTGGGCGTGCATTTTTCCTCGCTCGATCAACTGGATGATTTGCTGCAAAAACTGACGCGGGCGAGCAGGGGATAAATGTTATTCCCTTGCAAGTAATTTTTTGCTTGCTTCCGGGGCCGGGGTTGGGACAGAATTCGTTCTCTGTGCCGACAATCTATTCATATTAAAAGGAAACAAATATGGCTTCGACTTCTTTGCCTTCAAACTTGCAAATCCACGTTCGCGACCTTGTCCCCGATATGATCAGACTGTTGGATGCGGTTTATCCCACGCATTCTGCGATAGATGCCGCCATCAGAAGGGAACTGCACAGTGAGCAGGCGGATATTTTTACCCTCGCGCGCGGTTGGGTGATCGCGAAAAAGAATTTTCATGATTTTCGCGAGAATATGCATTCAAAGGAAATTGAAAGTTTTAGCGCAGATCTGGCTTCTTTGTTCTCGGAAATAAACTATGGGCTCCAATGCGCGGGCGCAAGCCAGGTGACAAAGCTTATGCAGGATGCAAACCCGGAAAAGGTCAGCGATCCCGTGATCTATGGCATGAGGACTTTTTATCAAAGCCGGTCTTGGCCCGAAGGGGCGCGCGAGCATTCTTTGACGGAGACGTTGGGCAGTGTCATGGCTTGGGATATCAATCCCGTTGATTTTGGCAAGCTTTTGGGAATTCCAGAGGAAAAAAGTTCTGAAGTTGCAGCAATCATTACTTCTCGTCCGCCGCCGCCTCAGAAAAAGCGAAAAGAGTGGGGCGGTTGCGTTCTGCCTTAATGCGTTTCCGGCACGGGGAATTCGCATGAAACGCTTCGCCGCTATCGCAGCAGTAAGTCTTGCCGGCGCAAACGTCCTGTTCGCGCAAGGACAATCCAAAAGCGCGCCCATCAGAAACCTTTCCGCGCAGGCCTCAGCGCGTCAGGCTTCGGATTCCTGGCGGGAGGCTTGCTGGAAAGCGCAAAACCAGAAATTATCCGCGGCGGAATTGCTGGGCACGATAGAAACCGTGATGAAAATCCCCTCGCACGGCCCCTGCTGGTTCGCGCGCGCCACCGCGCCGCAACAAATTCAATTCATCCGTTCCTGCCTGTTCAAACAGTTTCAAGTTTTGCTGAAGAATAAAGATACCGGCACCAAAGAAAGCCTCAAATCCGCCGGCATGATGCTGGCGCAGGGCATTCACGATCATTTCCATGCGCCGCAAAACTATCTACGCTGGACCAATCAAGCGGACTGGAATTTCAAGGCAGCTTTGGCCGGGATGCCAGAATATAAAAACATGACCGATCGGCTCTACGCCAAGGGATCGGAAACGCTCCATTTGAAAGAGCTGGGCAAAATCGCGGAGCTTTATTTTTTAACCCATCACATGGAAAACGCCGATCTTTTGATTCACGCGCAAGATTCCAACAACTTAAACATGGGCGAAACCGACAAGTATGAAAATCTTTTTATCCTATCCTTCCATCCTGATCTGATTAAAACCAATCCGGCAACTTCTTCGTCTCAGATATTTGAAAGCAAGAATCATATTTGGGATGAAGCATTGGCGACGGGAAGCCATGAATTACGGCATGCTTCTCAAGCCTATCTCGATTCTGCGCAAACCGATCCTGATACGCCGAAAACCAGCATTTTCCGGTCGCCTGAATTCGGTTTGATGGCAAAACTTTATGATGGGAAAAGCTACAAAATTTGGGCCAAGATTTTAAATTTATGGCCGCTGGAGGATAAGGTGGGATTTAAGTTTTATAAGCTCATCCCGCATGAAAAAGACGCTTTTGAACATGAAATTATGGCGCGTGATTTAAAAGACGACAGCCTTGTGATCCACATGGCAAAGAGATCGCCGCCTACTTCCCGATACAAAAATCCGCAAAAATCCGGTCGAGCAAATCCTCCACATCCACACGGCCCGTGATCCGGCCCAGGGCGCGCAGGGCAAGGCGCAGGTCTTCGGCGCGGAGTTCAGGCAGATTCGCAGTGGCAGCGCGTTGCAAAGCAGCAAGAGATTCTTCCAGCGCCGCGCGGTGTCGTGCTCGCGTCAGGCTGGGCGTTTCGCGGCTTTGATAAAAGATTTTTTCCAAGCGTGTTTTGATGGCGGCGAGGAGTTCGGGGATGCCGGCGGCGGTGTGAGCCGATAGAAACGAGAGGCGAGAGGCAAGGGGCGGGAAATTTTCATCTCGCTTCTGATCACATTTTGTCACAACCACAATCGCATTTTCGTCGATTAAATCGCGCGTGGCTTTATCAGGTTCCGCGCCGCTGTCGAACAAACATAATTTCAAATCCGCATGCTCGGCGCGGGCGCGGGCGCGGCGGATGCCTTCGGATTCAATGGCGTCGGTGGTTTCGCGCAGACCGGCGGTGTCCAGCAATGTTACGGGCCAGCCGCCCAGATCCAAATGCACTTCCAAAACATCGCGCGTTGTGCCCGCGATATCGGTGACGATGGCCACGTCGCGCTGCGCCAGCGCATTCAGCAGCGTCGATTTCCCCGCATTGGGCGCGCCGACAATGGCGATGGTGACGCCGTCACGCAGCCGCTCGCCGCGGTGATTGTCGGACAGGTGGTTTTGCAATTCGGCGATTAATTGTTCGATCTGTGCTTGCTGCGCGGCGATAATATCAGGCGGCAGATCTTCATCGGCGAAATCAATGTCGGCTTCGGCGTGGGCGAGCAGGGCGGCGAGGCGGTCCGCCCAGCCGTGATACAAATCCCGCAGGGTGCCTGAGAGTTGCGAGAGCGCCTGGGTGCGCTGCTGCACGGTTTCGGCGTGGATCAGGTCGGCAATGGCCTCGGCCTGGGTCAGATCCATTTTGTTGTTTTCAAAGGCGCGGCGCGTGAATTCGCCGGGCTCAGCCAAGCGCAGGCCGGGCATCTTGCCGAGCGCCGTTAACAGTCCTTGCGTTGTCGCCCGCCCGCCGTGGAGGGTGAGTTCCATCACGTCTTCGCCGGTAAAGGAGTTGGGCGCGGGAAAATAAATCGCGATGCCGTCGTCGATCGCCGCGCCGGTTTCAGGGTCGCGCAACATCACGCGCACGGCCTGGCGCGGCAGGAAATCCGTTTTTTGTGATAGCTTTTGCCCCGCCGCCTGCGCCGCCGGGCCGGATAGGCGCACCACCGCCAGCGCACCCACCCCGGGCGGCGTTGAAAGGGCGAAGATGGTGTGAATTGAAGTCATGGGATGACGCAGAATTTCATTTGAATTATGCGGGGATTTATGTTTTCATACTAGGGCAATATCGAAGGATATAAATATGTATAGCCGTTTCTCTGAACAGACTTTCCGGGCATCCGAATTGATTTCCTCTTTGTACCCCGCACCCACGGACCAAAAACTTACTAATTTTGAAAACAGCAAAGATGTCCTAATCGCAAGCACGGGCATGGTGTTTTGGAACGTGGAAAATATGGACAAGGTCATTGCCTTTCCCCAAAAATACGATTTGTTTTGTGATCATGGCGTTTTAATTCGGGACAAAATTGATGTGATGCGTGAAGAGGTTATGAGCCGGGATCCTATTTTGTGGGACGCGACCGCCGTAAAAGAAATGTTATATCAGCAAGTCAGCGTTTATAAAGATACGGCTAGATTTCTTTACGGATTGCTTCAATCCATAACGGAGGCCCCCCTGAAGAACGCTTTTAAGGACCAGGCTAATTTTACTTTCTGTTGCGCCGAAACAACAGAAATTATGTGGAAAAAGACGCCGACAGGGCATTTATTGTTGCCGCCGCCGGATTTTAGACTTTAGGTTCGGATTCGGAAATTATTTTTGCCGTTAAAATCCCGCACTTCTCTTCATCCGCCTGGGTGATCCATTCTCCCGAAGGATAGCGGACGATGGCGGGGCCTTCGGCGCAGCGGCCGAGACAACCGGCGCGGTTGACGCGGATATCCTTGCGCCCGCGCGTGGCGGCCTTGAGCTGATCGAACAGCGGGCGGGCGCCGCGCTGGCAGCAATCGCCCTGCGGGTCATCCGCCGGGCGTTCGTTAAGGCAGACGAAAATGTGCTCTTGGTAGGTCATTAGGAGTTAGGAACTAGGAGTTTAGGGGGGTGAAGTCCAGGGACCGGCGGGATTTGCCTAAATATAATGTTCTAACTCCTGCGCGCAGCGCAAATAAAAACCCCGGGAAACCAGAGGTTCCCGGGGGCATTACCCAAAGAGTAATCAATTAGAACAGACCTACGAAGCCGGTTGTGCCGGTGGATTTCGTGGGGGTCGCTTTCTTTTTCTTCGCGGCGGGCTTTTTCTTCTTAGCTGCCGTTTTTTTCGCCGCTGGCTTTTTGGTAGCTTTCTTAGCTACTTTTTTTTTTGCCGCTGGCTTCTTTTTAGCTACGGTTTTTTTAGCAGCTGGTTTTTTCTTCGCTGCTGGTTTTTTTGCAGCGGTCTTTTTCTTCGCTGCTGCTTTTTTCACTGCCATGGTTGGTTCCTCCTGAGTTGTGATCAACCATTTATGAATATACGCGATTCGCGCGAAGATGCAGAGACGGTCCGCAAGTGCAATCATTAACTTTGCATCCGATGCAAATTTTTTCCTTGCACGCGATTTTTTTGCTTCGCGTTGTTTTGCATGATCACGCGCAACGCCATGAATTCCAATGCTTTGCGAATGATATGATGAAAAAAATTTTACGCTTTATGATCGCGTCAAAGCATGCGTGGGCGGATTTTAAACTGTTGCATTGTTGCAACTGCGCTAGGTCAATTTCGACTTGCGGTCGAATGAGATGCGGTTGGATCATATTTTGAATCGTACAGCGCCGCACTTTCTGAATCGAAATATTTCGCTTCCTCACCACGGAAATTGATGAAGTGGTGATAACCTTCCTCACTCTTTATATAACGCTGCGGCGCCAGCGGCATTTTGCCCGCACCCGCGACATCCACCACATAATGCGGCACCGCGTGGCCGGAAAGCGAGCCTTGCAAGGCCTCAATGATTTCAAGGCCGCGCGCGACGGGTGTACGCAAGTATGACGAGCCGTAAATAGGATCGCATTGAAAGATATAATAAGGCCGGATGCGATGCCGCACGCAAAGCCGCATTAAGTCTTTCATCACTTCGATCTCGTCGTTTACGCCTTTTAATAATGGGATTTGCGTGGTCAGGACGATACCCGCGCGCGCCATACGATCCGCGGCTTTGATAAACTCTGGCGTGAATTCGCGCGGATGCAATAAATGCAATCCCATCCAGATGGCTTTGTCGCTCTTCAACGCGCGGATCAGTCCCGGCGTAATGCGTTGCGGCAAGACCGCCGGTGTTTTGGTGGAAAAACGGATGATCTCAATATGCGGGATGCTATCCAATGCGCCGATCAACCATTGAATGCGTTCATCGCCCAGCGCCAGCGGCTCGCCACCTGAGAGCAACACTTCGCGTATGGCGGGATTGTTTTTAATATAGGCAATGGATGCTTCCCATTGCGACATGGGGATCAAATGCTCGCGGTCGAGTTTGCCGACCAAGCGTGAACGCATGCAATAACGGCAATAAACCGGACATTGATTGGTCACCAGAAACAATACGCGGTCGGGATAGCGGTGCACGAGGTTGGGGGTGACGCGGTCTTTTTCCTCACCCAGCGGGTCGGCATATTCTCCCTCGGAAATCAGGAATTCATCCTCGCGCGGGATATGCGCGCGGCGCAGCGGATCTTCGGAATCGGTGCGCGACATAAGGGATGCATAATAAGGTGTCAGGGCAATCGGCAGGTTGCTTGTCCCGGCTTCGCCGTGTTGGCCGCCCGCCGCGTGCGCGATGGCGGTGCGCTCCGTTTCCGACAGATCGAAATGCCGGGCGAAATCCTCTGGCGCGCGCAGACGGTTACGCATCTGCCAGCGCCAGTCTTTCCAATCTGGGCTATGCGCGGGCGGGAATTTCGAGGCGTGGGGCATGGCTACCCCATAGCAGAGCGGGCCGCCCAGGGGCCAGTAAAAATTACTTTAAAATTTCCTTGCATTTCTGGGGCAAGAATCTTAATACATCTTTCGTCCTAAGGGGGGAACATGAAAGAGTCTAAAATTAATATTCTAAGGCGTGAAGCTTCGGCACTGGTTACCATTACCAATCCGGTAGGCTATAAAGGCGATCTAACCATTGAGGTTCCAGGCGGAACCCCGTCTTTTGATACCGTAACGCGCGAGGGCGGCATTATGAGAGGCCATAATCCAAATACACCCATTCGTCCCATATTAAGGGAGCCTTTCGAATTTCACAAACGCGACGGCGTTGTCGCGGAAGGCACAGATACGCTGATCAGTGTCAGCGGCGTACAAATCTGGGGGAAACTGGTTTCCAGCACCGTTTGCCCGCTCAGTGGCTGATCTCGCCAAGGCCTTGCTTTCCACCGGCGCGCTGCGCGTGAATGTCACGCAGCCGTTCCGGTGGACATCGGGCATTTTGTCACCGATTTATGTCGATTGCCGCGCGGTCATTGGTTTTCCCGATCAGCGGCGCATGCTGGTGGACGGTCTGGTTGAACTGATCAAAACGCAAATCGGCGCGGATAATTTTGATGTCATCATCGGCGGCGTCACAGCCGGCATTCCGATGGCGAGCATTCTGGCTGAGCGTTTGGATAAACCCCTCGCCTATGTGCGCAAGGAGCCCAAGGGCCACGGCAAAGGCCAGCAGGTTGAGGGTGCCGAAGTTTCGGGCAAGCGCGTTTTACTGTTCGATGAATTGATTTCGCGCGGTTCGTCGGTGTCGGCTTTTTGCCCGGCCCTGCGCGCGGCGGGCGCGCGGCTGGATCACCTGCTCGTTATGCTGTCATACGATAGCGACGAAGTGCGTCAGGCCGCATCGGAATGCCAGGTGAAATTGCACAGTCTTTTGACCCTCGATCAGGCGCTGGCCTCGGCCGAACTATCCGATGCCGACCGCGCGGAAGTCGCGCGTTTCCGGGCCGATCCGCCCGCCTGGCGGGCTTAAGGAACTGGGATTTTAGGATGATAGGATTTTAGAAGGGCGGATTTTCTCCAAAATCCTAATTCCTAATCATTAAAATTCACTAAAATTGCTTCAGACCGTCACAGTTCTGTAACCGTTTCCATGATGTAATGAAAAATAGGAAATTACCTCATTGGAGATGGAATATGGTTCACTTTCCCGACACGATTTTAACCACCGATGATATGGTTTTGGCGCTTGCCAACCTGAAATATCAGATCGATGAAAAAAAACTCAGCCCGGATCAGATTACAGCGCTGGTAGCAAAGTCCGGTTTGGAGAAAGAAGCGGGACTTAAAGGCTTTTTGCTCTCAGATGTGAGCAAAATGAATGGCGGCTATCGGGACGCGGCGGATGCATTTTTAAAGAAAGATGCGGATTTCAAAGATTCCGCCAAATGGGACGAAGTGAAAAAACTCGAAGAACAGGTGGAAAAAAGCGCGCCCGCAGCCAAGCATGATGCGCCGGCGGGAAAAGCCGATGATATTAATCTGCATGGTTTTTCCGATGATGCGGCGAAACTGGCGCGGCAGGGCTTTGATATGATGATGCGCGGGTTCGATGCCTATCCCAACCCCAATCGCGCCAACGCGCCGCAACATTACCGCGCCAAATTGATCGAAGTGGAATCAAGCGCCAAAGATCCCAACGTGTCTTTTTTCGCGGGTCGTTTTATTTTCCATCTGGATGCCGGAATGGCCACAAATTCCGAAGCGCATACGGGCGAATATATCGAACGTTATAAGGGCAAAGCCTACGACGATCTGGCGGAAAAATTAAAAAATGATGCGAAGGCGAAAATCGATGCCGAAGCGGCGGCGAAGAAATTAGCCGATGACGAGGCCAAGAAAAAAATAGAGGCCGAGGCAGCCGGAAAAAAACTGGCTGAGGAAGAAGCCAAGAAAAAGCTTGATGCTGAGACAGCGGCGAAAAATTTAGCCCAAGTCAAAAAAGAACTGGAAGCGGCCGCGATCGTGGCGGCTTCGCAAAAAAAATCCCTGCTGGACGAACCGGAAAAAACCGGCGAAAAAATGGAGTTCGGCAAAAAGCATGAAATCAAAAGCCGCTTGAAATTATTGTCAGATCCAAATTACGCAAAACAAGAAATCGATAAACTTAAAGGCTATCCGGATGGACAGGTCGTTGTATTTGATTCCATTCCAGATCAAGGAAATCGCAACAAACCGGACTTTGGTGATAAATACGTTAAAGTTGGAGATGGAAAAGACGGTGTTTGGTACAAAATTACTGATGAAGTAAAAGGAAAACATGACCGCAATGCCTTAGCTCATACCCGGGGCGATGGCATTGCCTCCGATGCGCTGATTGATAAAATGACGCCTAAGCTACAAACAGGTTCTGACCTTGCAGATACTTCTGCGCGCGATGGCGGTTCCGCGCCGACGCTCAGAGATAAAATCACCATGAAATACGGCGTTATTTCCAAGGTGGTGATTGATGCAACCACCGGCGATCTGGTTGAATTCAAAAAAGAAGCCGCAACGCAACAGGCGCGCATCGACCTTGAAAATAATGCGAAGAACAGCGTTGAAGTTAAGATCGGCGGTCAAAAAATGGTTGCGGAAAAAGTGGCGGGTGTGCAGCTGCAAGATTATAGTCCGAATTAATCCTTTTGGATCCCGGATAAATTCGCCTGCATAAAATCGAAAAACTCCTAACCCGGCTTCGCTAAAACTAAGCCGGGCGAGGCGTTATTTGCTTTGCATAGAATCAAAGAAATCCTGATTGGATTTGGTCGTTTGCAGTTTATCCAGCAGGAATTCAACCGCATCGACCGTGCCCATGGGCGACAGGATCCGGCGCAACACCCACATTTTGGATAGGGTGCTTTTGTCGACCAAAAGTTCCTCTTTCCGCGTGCCGGATTTCGCGACGTCGATGGCCGGGAAGACACGCTTATCGGCGACTTTGCGGTCGAGGATGATTTCGCTGTTACCCGTCCCTTTGAATTCCTCGAAGATTACTTCGTCCATGCGGCTGCCGGTATCGATCAGGGCGGTAGCGATAATGGTCAATGAACCGCCGTCCTCAATATTCCGCGCAGCGCCGAAAAAGCGTTTCGGTTTTTGCAAGGCATTGGCATCAACACCGCCCGTCAGGACTTTACCAGATGACGGCACCGTCGTGTTATAGGCGCGGCCGAGGCGGGTGATACTATCGAGCAAAATGACGACATCGCGGCCATGTTCGACCAGGCGTTTGGCTTTTTCAATCACCATTTCGGCGACTTGCACGTGGCGTGTTGCCGGTTCGTCGAAGGTTGATGATACCACTTCGCCTTTCACGGTGCGGGACATGTCCGTGACTTCCTCCGGACGTTCATCAATCAGCAGGACCATCAAATAAACTTCAGGATGATTGGTCGTGATGGAATTCGCAATCGATTGCAGCATCATGGTTTTACCCACGCGCGGCGGCGCGACGATCAGGGCGCGCTGGCCTTTACCAATCGGCGCGACCAGTTCGATAATCCGGCCCAGCATTTCCTTGTTCTTCGCGCCGGCTTTTTGCTCGATCTCAAGCTTCATTTTTTCGTTGGGATAAAACGGCACCAGGTTGTCAAAGGCGATACGGTGACGCAGTTTTTCCGGATCCTCGAAATTCACCTGTTCAATGGTGTCGATGGCAAAATAACGATCATTATTTTTCGGCGGGCGTAATTTGCCGCTGACGGTATCACCCGTGCGCAGGCCGAATTTTTTGATCATGTCCGGCGGGACGTAAACGTCGTCGGGACCGGCCAGGTAATTTTCCTCTGCACTGCGCAGGAAACCGAAACGGTCGGGCAGAACTTCGATCACGCCGGAACCTTCTATGGTTTTGCCGTCTTCGGCCATGACCTTTAGGATATGGAACAGCATCTGCTGGCGCGGCAGGTTGGCCGGGCTTTCGATGTCTAGTTCTTCGGCGATTTTAAGCAGTTCAGGAGCGGACTTGCGCTTCAGTTCATCAAAATTCATACGTTACTCGTGCAGGGGAGAGGTTCAGAGGTGAAATAACACCAGTTTGTTTGGAAAAATCACGTAAAGAAGATAGAATATCAACGTGACGGGCCCATTTATAGGCATTTTGGACGCGAAGGTCAAGCGGAAAGTCTCATATATTATATATAATAATATTTATATTAAATATAATGATGTTGTTATTGGTGGCGGGATAACGGGGATAAGCCTTATTCCACCAATTATCCCGCATTTATCCACAGGGCGTGAGCCCGGGATAACTTTTGGGACAAAAGCGCAACGAAATCTATAAACTATTGAAAAGTAAAGATAATTTTATTGCGTTAGCCTGGGGATAAATTTTATTGCCAAAAGTTATCCCAAAAAATACCCATGACATTATCATTGGGGATAAATCCATGTCGGCATCATGCAAATAGGGGATAAAAGCCATGAAACCTATTCAAAAGGGATAATTTAAAGTTATCCCCAGACTTATCCCGCATCTTATCCGAAACTATTAATTTCCTTGAAGTTCAGGGGATTTTTGCGTCACAATGGCTTTGTAATGACCCTACATTTAACGACAGACCAGCTTGCAGATATTCTATTCCAGCGCCCGGGGCGTGTGACCGAAGGGATTTTGGAGGAGCGCTCGGCTTTTGAAAAATTATCAGACCGGCTAATCTGGGAAGATCACCGCCTGTCACGCCCCTATAAGGAAAATCCCATCCGACGCTGGGCAGCAAAGCATATGTTAGTTTTTGATGAACATGCGCAGGCGAAAGAGAATCCGCGCTCCCTGCGCCACGCGATTTTAGAGTTAAAAGCGCTTGGCTTCTCCTATGAGCAACTAAATAAATTTCGCTATCTATCGAAACAGTTTATGCTCGGCCTTGATCCTTCTCCAATTCTTGAAAAGACAAAGAAATATTTTGGGGAAAGAGAAAAAATGATCTGGGAAAAAGGTAGCTTAGATTCTTATTGGTCATATTCATGGTCTGATAAAAGCGTTCTGGGGGCTGCCATTATCTGTGTGGAAAATGACCAGAAGCGGGTTGTATCAACCCATTTTTTCCCCGGCGAACTTGAGGAAGAAGCTTATGCCCTATTAAAAGAAAACATTCGGGTTCGCCATGAACGACAACCCGATAAAGTTCCCCTTATTCCGGCCTGCGCGCGCCATGTGCCCAAGGGATTAGAGGCGTAATCCATATAGGCCACAGGGCCAGGCCGTGCTAAGGCAGATGCGTTATGCACCTCGCCGAAACGAACCTGGATATTCATCACCTGCACCTCGTCTCCGATGCGACGGGGGAGACGATTAAGGGCATGACGCGCGCGGCGTTGGCGCAATTCGGGCCTTCGATTATCAAACGCCATCACTGGTTTTTAATCCGCACGCCGCAGCAGATGGAAAAGGTGCTGGCCAGTATCGCAGAGCATCCCGGGCTGGTTTTTTCGACCTTTGGCGAAAAGGAATTGATGTTTCAATTGGAACGCGGCTGTGTCGATCTGGGCGTGCCGCATGTGGGCTTGATGGATAGCGCGCTGAATGCCTTGTCGGATTTTCTGGGCCAGCCGATTGAAAGCTCGATCGGCAAACAACATGCGCTGGACGAGGCCTATTTCCGCCGGATTGAGGCGATGGATTTCGCGCTGGATCACGATGACGGCCAGAACGCTTCGCGCCTGTCGGACGCGGATGTGATTTTGCTGGGCGTGTCGCGCACGTCAAAAACGCCGACCTCGCTTTATCTCGCCAACCGGGGGATTAAGGCGGCGAATATCCCGCTCGTGCCAGGTGTGGAGGCGCCCGCGATTTTATATGAACTGAAGAAACCGCTGATCGTCGGCTTGACGTCGGAGCCCGAACATCTCGCCATGATCCGGCAATCGCGTTTGAAAAACCTCTCCGCGCGCGGCGTGGACGGTTATGCCGAGATCGACGCCGTTCACGAGGAAATCCGTGCCGCGCGCCGCCTCTTTAGCAAAAACGGCTGGCCGGTGGTGGATGTCACGCGGCGTTCGATTGAAGAAACCGCGTCGGAGATCATTGCCCTGCTCGACCGGCGGCGGGAAGAAAAAGGAGAAGAATTAATTGAGTTCTAATTTTCAAATCGCCGCCGTCATCGGCCATCCCATCGGGCATTCGCTCTCGCCGGATATTCATGGTTATTGGCTGAAGGAAAAAAATATTCACGGGGAATACCGGGCGCATGATGTGGTGCCCGCGGCTCTGGCAGATGCAATTAGAAAATTCGCGGGTGAAGGCTATGTCGGTTTGAATGTGACGCTGCCTCATAAAGAAACGGTGATGGCGTTGTGCGATGACCTGTCCGATGCCGCGCGCGCTATCGGCGCGGTGAATACGGTGGTTTTCGCGAATGATAAAATTTACGGGGACAATACCGACGCGGCGGGTTTTGCCGATAATCTGCTCGAAGCGGATGAGGATAGGGTTTTCGATTCCGCGATTATTCTGGGCGCGGGCGGCGCGGCGCGGGCCGTGTGTTTTGCGCTGAAGAATTTGGGCGTGTTGGATTTTACGGTGTTAAACCGCGACATCGCGCGCGCGGAAAAATTATTATCGGAATTGGGATTGGCCGGCACGGCTGCGGCGCTGTCGGCGCAACATGATCAGGCGGATATTATCGTGAATTGCACTTCACTGGGCATGACGGGGCAGCCGCACTTGGCGTTTAATTTGGGGCAGGTCGGTAAAAATACGGTGGTGGCGGATATTGTTTATAAACCATTGCAAACCGAATTTCTCAAAGCCGCTCGCAAGCGCGGCTGCAGAACCGTCGATGGTTTGGGGATGTTGATTCACCAAGCCGCGGCGGCATTCGAACAGTTTTATGGTGAAGAGGCGGGTGAGATGGTAAAATTACGCGGGATTTTGGAGAGGAAGTTAGCGTGAAACGCATTGGTCTGACGGGCTCCATCGGCGCGGGAAAAAGCGCGGCTTCGGATTGGCTGCGCGGGCAAGACTTTGCGGTGCATGACGCGGATGCCGCCGTACACGAAATCTATGCGCGGCCGGAGGTTCAGGCGTGGCTCCACGAACATTTCCCCGGTGCGGTGGATGCGGGCAAGGTCAACCGCCATTATCTGGCAGAGACGATTTATACGCAGCCCCGCATGCGCAAATTTCTGGAAGATTACATCCACCCCTTGGTCGCGGCGCACCGCGCGGAATTTTTATACAAAGCGCGGCAGGCGGGACGCGGGTTCGCGGTGCTCGATATTCCGTTATTGTTTGAAACCGGACGCGAAGCGGAAATGGATGAAGTCTGGCTAGTGACCGCGCCGGTGGAAGTGCGCCGCGTCCGGGCATTGGCGCGCCCGGGCATGACGGCGGAAAAGTTCGACCGTATTAACGGCGCGCAAATGTCTGAAGATCAAAAAATCCTGCGCGCCAACCATGTGATTGAAAATAGCGGCACGCTCGCACAGCTGCATGAAAAACTCGCATGGCTGACTGGCAGGATATAAAAAAACGAGCGGAACAAATCACGCGGCGTCTGCGTGCCGTGCAGCCTGCCAATATCGTTTCGGGACAGGAAAATTTCCGGCCTTTAAAAGACCGTTTGCCGCGCCCGGGGCGCGTGGATTTGGCGGCCCAACCGCGCGTGAAAAAGGGAAATGAGATTTCAGGCGCGCAAATGGCGGCACTGAAAAACGGCGCGGTGAAAATCGATGCGAAGTTAGACCTGCACGGCCTGACGCAAAGCGAAGCGCATCAGGAGCTCGGATATTTTCTGCATAAACAAATCACGCGCGGGGCGCGCATGCTGCTCATTATCACAGGCAAGGGAAAAAATAATGAAGGCGTGCTGCGCACCGCGCTGCCAGATTGGATCATGACGGGCGAATGGGCGCGTTATATTCTGACCATTCATCCCGCGCACCTGCGCCACGGCGGTGACGGCGCGACATATGTTTTGCTGCGCAAAACAGGAAGTGGGCAATAGGATAATAATAGGATTTTAGAGATTCCGCGCGGCCCGAAAACCTTCTAAAATCCGATCATCCTAAATTCCTAAATCAAACAACAGCAATTCGGAATCTTCATTCGCGATGACATTCCGCGCGGGTTCATCGATGATGCCCAGGCCGTCACCTTGGGAGAGTTGTTGGCCGCCATAAGTCACGCTGCCTTTGGCGACTTGCAGCCAGTATTTGCGGTTGCTTTCGACAGGCATCGCGATGGATTGCCCGGATGATAATTGCGCGAGCGACAGGCGCGCATCGGCGGCGATGTCAAAGGTGTCGGCAATATTCTCGCTTGCGGGCGCGACAACCGTTTGCCATTTCCCGCGGCGGTCGTTCTCGTCCAGCGTGCGGTCCCAATAATCCGGCGCGAGGCCGCGCGTATGCGGCATGATCCAGATTTGCAGCAAATGCACCGGCGCGGTTTTGGAAGCGTTGAATTCGCTATGGGCAATCCCGGTGCCCGCGCGCATCATTTGAATTTGATTGGGCTTGATCGTCGCCTGGCCGCCGGTGTTGTCTTCGTGTGCCAATTCACCGTCCAGAACGATGGTGATAATTTCCATATTGTCATGCGGATGGGGCGGAAATCCGCCGCCAGGCGCGACGACGTCTTCGTTGATCACGCGCAGCGGGCCGAAATGATGCCATTCCGGATCGCGATAAGCGCCGAATGAAAAGGTATGTTTGCCGTCGAGCCAGGCTGTTTGCGTAACGCCGCGCGCGGCGGAGGGGCGGTGGAGGAGCATACTTTGTAATATGGAGAGGCGAGAAGCGAGATGCTAGAGGCGAGATGAAAATTCCCGCTTCTATTCCTTCGTTTCCACCAAATGCCACGCCGGATCGGTGCCGCGCGTGTCGCGGCGGAAGGTCCAGGTGTCGCGGATTTCTTCGCGCGCGGCGGGATCGCCGACGACGACATTGCCCGCGCCGTCACGCACCACGCTGGTTTGCTCGGAAATGAATTCAACCGTGACCTCTGCATCAAAACCGATCATGCGCGCGCCGGTAATGGTCGTGGTGGAAATTTTGTGCAGGGTGGTTTCCATCGTGTAATCTTTTTGCGCGCGCGCCTTCGCGTCCTCGGCAAAATGATCGTACAATTTCGGCGATAATAAATTTTTCAATGTTTCCAGATCGCCGCGCGCATAGGCTTTGACAATCATTTCAAAGGCCGCGCGCGCGCCCTGCATAAAGCCGCGTTCATCGAAGTCGCTGTCGTAGTCTTTAATTTGTTGCAGGCCCTGGTTGACGGATAGCGGTTCATTTGTCGCGGGAACGCCGTCCGGTAATACTTTGGCATTCACGGGTTTCGCGTTCATCGCGCGGTCAACCGGGCTGCCGGACAAGGGCCGCAAGGACTGCGCCGCGAATGGATCGGACGCGGGCATTTGCGGTTCATTGTCATTGCGCACGCCCAGCACGCGCCAAAGCTGGTAAACCAGTGCAGCCACCACCACCGCTAAAATCACAATATCAATCACTCAGGGCCTCCGAAGGCTTGCTATATTCCTGCCATCATATCATATTCGGCGCCGCTAACGCAAACGACCCGTCATAATTACAAGGAAACGCATGCCTCCCAGCCCCCCGAGCCCATCAATTATGCAAATCGGCCAATACCTCCGGGATTTGTCATTTGAGAATTTTTCCATGGAAGCGCAAGTGCCGCCAGGGACGATGCCCGCCATCGAAATGGGCGTGGATGTGGAAGTTCGGGCTCTGTCCGAACCCAAAATCACTGACGGTCACGCAGTTGGAGATTATGAATCCGGCCTAAAAATCCGCATTCTCGCGCGGTCTGCGGGGAAAGACGGCAAGGTCGCGGCAGAGGCGAAACCGGTGTTTATGATTGAAGTTGCCTATGCCGGGCGTTACCGCATGGCGGAAGTGCCGGAGGGCGAAGTCGAACCTTTTCTGGCCATCGAAGCGCCGCGGTTGCTTTTCCCCTTTGTCCGCCAGATCGTGGCCGAAGCCGCTATGCACGGCGGCCTGCCGCCATTGTTGATCGCGCCGGTGGATTTCATGGCGGTTTATCAGCAGCAAAAAACGGCTAAATAGCTGGAAAATACTTGCTTTTTTCCGGGCGATCAGTAATTTGATGGGAATAATAAACTAAACACAGCGAGCATAACATGACGGGTCTTTTCGAACTTAGTCCATTTTCAACGCAAGATGAATTCGCGGCGATGGTTGACCATATCGAAGCCCGAGCGCCGCAATCATTTGAAACAGCATTCTCAATGATATTGGGGAATCCGGAGATTCTCGGGTTGGAAGAAGTTCTGAGTAAACCAGCCACGCCTGCGCAACGGTTTGCCCAGTTAGACCCTCTTGCCGCAATTATGGCTCTCCCGGCGATTTGTGCGAATCCACCGGAAGGTTTTTTTGGGGATATCCCGATTACGAATGAAGTGTCTTGCCAAAATGACTCTTCGGTTGCTTTTGCCTCTGGCACGATTTCCTGGGATGTCAGTAAACTTTTTACTTTTGCCAGAGATCATTTTGGTAACGATAAATTGCGCGCGGCGGTGGATGTCGCAATCACGGAAGTTATGAAAGATGAAAAAGTCTCCGAATTGTTAGGACAGGATGCAGTGATCTGGTTTCAGACGTTAATCAGAGCGCGGAAAGAGTCATTAGGCAAAATCGGAGAACCTCGTGACAAAGCCGAGCATCATTCGTCCTTTGCCCCGCCTGCACGGGTGGCGCCGGCGGCTGCGGCTGGGAAATTTACCCTCTAGGCGCTTTTGATTTTTTTCCAGATCGCTTTGTCGCCCATGGTTTCGATGAATTTTCCATGGGCTTCGATTTCCTCGGGCGGAACGATGAACTTACGCGCGGCGCGGATGATTTTTTCGGGCAGCGTGGCGGTTTCGTCCGATACTGCGAAATTGCTGGTGCGGCTGACGTCAAATAACTCCGGCTGGGCGCCGCCCATCAGATAAAAATAGACATCCGCCAAAAGATGAGAGTCCAGCAATGCGCCGTGGTGGTTCCGGCCTGAGTTATCCACGCCGAAACGGCGGCAAAGCGCATCCAAACTGGCCGGCTGGCCGGGAAATTTGTTGCGCGCCAATTGCAGGGTATCGCGCGCGCGGGAGAGCGGAATTTGCGCATGACCGGCCGTGGTCAATTCCGCATTGATGAATTTCATGTCAAAGCCCGCATTATGGATCACCAGCGGCGCGTCGCCGATAAAGGTCATGAAATCCGCCGCCACATCCATAAAACGCGGCTTATCGGCCAGGAATTCCGTGGTTAAGCCATGGATGCGGACGACTTCTTCGGGCACATCGCGTTCGGGGTTTAGGTAGGCGTGAAACGTCTTGCCTGTCGGGCGGTAATTATAAATTTCCACACAGCCGATTTCCACCAGCCGGTGGCCCGCGCCGGGGTCCATGCCGGTGGTTTCAGTATCGAAAATGATTTCACGCATTTAGGAACTAGGAACTAGGATTTTAGGAACTAGAAAGCAAGGCATTTCCCGCGCATTTTTTCTAATTTCTAGTTCCTAAAATCCCAGTTCCTTTTTTCTCTTGCTTCAACCTATGCGTTCAGGTTCCAATGGGCACCTTGAGTCGTTTTATGCAGCAAACCGCAGCCCCTTCCATGCCATCCATCCGTGTTCGCGCCAGCCTCACCGCAGCCCTGAACATGTTGACGGCGGAATGGCGCGAAGCGGCCAAAATTATATTGGCTCCCTATACCTTGATGATTTTGGGTTGGCTGCCCGTCATACTGATTTTGGCGCCAATCATGCAAGGCAATGATGCATCCTATATAGAGCCCAAGGTTATCATGGGAATCTTTTTGCAAAACATTCATTGGTTCGTTCTGGGCACGATTATTTCTGTTATCATCAACGCTTATATGGTTACCGGACTGGCGCGGTTTTTTATTCTCTCGCAACGTGCCAAGGTTATTTGGGCCTATCATGACACCCTGTGGTCGATGTTGTGGCGGCAGATTTTGATGACGGCTGCGATCATGTTTGTTATGGCGGGCGTGTTCATGGTAACGGCTTTTTTGGAAGTGGTCTTGCCCGGTCTGGGGACCGTGATTGCCGGTTTAATCGCCGCGGCCTTTATTTTTTCCGTTCTATTCACACGTGTGAGTTTGGCGCCCTTCGCGGCGGCGGTGGGCGAAGATCCGAAATTTAGAACCTCTTGGCATAACACGCGCGGACAGGTGATGAGGATATCTATGGTTTGGCTGGGATTTTTTCTAGTTTCCCTGTGTGTGGGGCTTGTGTCCGGCTTGCTTGAAATCGCCTTGGGCGTTTTTCCGGAAACCATAAAAACGGTTTTGACGGTTGTGAAATCTATCCTTGTCTCGGGGGGAATTTTTGCCTTTGCCACGGCGCTCCAAACCGTTATTTTTGTCCATTTCTATCACCGCGCATCGGTAACGCCGCAGGGGGGCAGTCATGTCCTCTAAAGTCGCACGGTTCAAGCGTAAAGCACCGCCGCCCGCCCACAGTGTGGGGAACGCGCCTTCATCCTGGCATGCCGCGCAGGAAACTTATGCATTGGTGACGTTGAATTACAAATCCGTTGCGCGCATTGGCGCTGTACCATTGTTAATCGTCGGCACGCTCCAGGCGCTTTATGCGCTTTATCCAACCTTGTTGAATTTGTTATTGACGGTTTGCGGCAATCTCGCCGCGACGGGTATGTTCGCGGTGGGCCTACAACGCATGGTGGCCTCATCGGTGCAGCATCAATTATACCGTTTTCAATTCGCCGCGCAGCGCTGGCGTATCATAACAGCCGTAACCATGGCGCTGATCCCCGTGGTGTTGTTATCGTTGGGGATTTTGGCATTAGGTTATGTGCTGGCGCAAAATCTGCTTGCACCGTCGGTACTGGGGATTTTGCTGTTGATCGGCATCGTTATGGGGCTTGGCCTGGCGGCTTATACAGCGGTGCGTTTTTCCGTGATTATGCCCGCGATTGCGCTGGACGAGCCGATTGATCTGCAATCCGCCGTGCGCGCCACACGCGGCCGGGCATGGCAACTGTGGCGCGGTTTGCTCGCGACGCTTTCGCCGGTTTTGATTGTTGCGGCTGGGTTATCTTTTTACGCTGCGCGGAATGGCGGCGCGGCCTGGGCCGCAAGTTCTTTACAGGGTTTTACAGTCATCACCGCGGTGCCTTTATCGGTGGTGTTTTTAACTTTGTCTTATTTCCGTTACGTGCGGCGCGAAGCCAAGCCGAAAATGAAAATCATCGGCGAACCCGCGTGGTATGTGCGAGCCTGGTATGACATGCAGCGCGTTTTTGCTTTTGTGGCAAAGGTTGCGGTATTGGCCGCGCAACAATTCAAGGCGAAGCCAAAACCCGCTGCGAATCCGGTGGCCAAAAATTGGCCGCCGCAAAAGGCAAAAACTGCGACGGCCACAACAGCGGTACGGCGCACACCAAGATTTGAAGCCGCTGCGCCGGGCAAGCCCGTTTCGGAAAAAGAACATTTGGCACGCAAGGTCGCTGAAAAATTAGCGGATCTGGAAGAGGAAAAACTCGCGCAGCTCGCCGCGTTGCTCGAAAGAGGCGAGAAAAGAACCGGAACCGCGTCACCTTCCGCCCAGGCTGCAAAAACAGCGAAAGCCGCCGGTACGAAAAAATCCACGGCCGCCACAGCGCCGCAACAACCCGTGCGCCGCGTCAAAACCGCCCAGCGCAGCGCCGGCGCGCGCCAGTTAAATGACATGCTCGCGGCGAATGAAAATGGGAAGCAAGGGTTAGAAAGTAAAAAATAGGCGGCTATGTCGCGCTAGGCGAGAAGGGCGAGCGAAAACTATACGGAATAATATGGTTCCATCCTGCGGATCGCATACGTCTGGCAAAATGGTTATCATGCTCCCATAAATGAATAGGATCAGTCAGGCGCTGTTTGCGGGATTGTCCAGACGCTCTTCGCCATACATAGGGCGCACGATCGCCAATCGGCAGGGCCAGAATTTTTTGAGATTTATTCAGGCTTTGCTTGTCGAGAAACTCACAGATCAAGCTCGCGTTCCGTCCGACGGCATAGATCATTTGTTCTTTCAAGTTGTCAATTTTATGGATGCCCTGTCCGCTGCGGTCATATAGATAAATAACGCGTAAATTCGTGCTTAGGTTCTCTGAGAGGAAGTCTTTGTCTCCCGTCACAATGATGGGGTTGGGATAGTCCAAAAGAAAGGTGTGCAATTCTTCATCCGGCTTGCCAGAGAATCCGAGCTCATGGACATGCACAATATTAAGGCATTCTGTATTCATGGCTTGAGTCAACTTCCGGAATGTCTGCACCATGCCGGGCGGCAGATTTTCATCAATCAAGATCATCGGAGCCCAACTATTCGTCGGTTCAAGCATGGGGAAATTATAACAGATTCTTAAAATGTGATGAGGGGGGAGTATATGGTTCGTCGGGACGTTAAGTTATTCGGCGTCATGCATCCACATTCGTCGCGTAAAGCGCGTTCGCGACGATGAAATCCCGGCGGGGTTCGACGATGTCGCCCATTAATGTGGTGAAGACTTCGCTGGCCGCGTCGGCGGCTTCAACACGGACGCGCAGCAGCGTGCGGTTGGCGGGGTTGAGGGTTGTATCCCACAATTGTTCGGCGTTCATTTCGCCCAGGCCCTTGTAACGCTGGATGGCGATACCTTTACGGCCGCGCGCGGCGATGGTGGCATAGAGCGCGGTAGGGCCATAAATGGTTTCCGTGTTCGCGCCGATTTGCAGTGTAATAGGCTGCATGAATTGCTCGCGCAAAGTTGCAGCCTCAAGGCGGCGCGCATCGGGCAAGGCCGACCACTCCGTCTGCCATTTGAAAGTCTCGCGGTAGCCGTTATCTTCACGCGCAATGTTCAACACTCCGGGTGCGCCGACGCTGCAACGCCAGCCAGTCAGGCTCGTCGCGGCTTGGAGTAATTCCGGCAAGCCTTCAGCGAGAATGGAAAGATCGGCCTCTGGGTGGGTCGCGCCGCCGAGCCAAAGTTGTTCAGCGACCGCCGCGCTGCCGACGTGGCGCGCGAGGGCGGCGATCTGTTTTTCCACCACGCGGCATTCGAGCGCGAGTGCAAGAATATCCGCAATCGGGCCATTGGCATTGTGGATGGCGATACCATCGCTGCCCGATGAAATCAAATATTCATCCAACGCGCGGTCGTCTTTAAGATAAGTCGTATTCTGTCCGCGGCGCACGCCATACAGCGGCGGCTGAGCAATAAACAAATGCCCGCGTTCAATCAATTCCGGCATGTGGCGGAAGAAAAAGGTGAGCAGCAGTGTGCGAATATGCGCGCCGTCCACATCCGCATCGGTCATAATGATGATTTTGTGGTAGCGCAACTTTTCTATATTGAAATCCGCCGCGCCAATGCTGGTGCCCATCGCGGCGATGAGCGTGCCAACTTCCTGGTTGTTCAGCATTTTGTCAAAACGCGCGCGTTCAACGTTCAGGATTTTACCTTTGAGCGGCAAGATCGCTTGCGTTTTGCGGTCGCGGCCGGATTTGGCCGAACCGCCTGCGGAATCACCCTCAACAATGAATAATTCCGACAGGGCCGGGTCGCGTTCCTGGCAGTCCGCCAGTTTCCCGGGCAGGGAAGAAATTTCCAATCCGCCTTTGCGGCGCGTCAATTCGCGGGCTTTACGCGCGGCTTCGCGCGCGGCGGCGGCTTCGTAAATTTTGCCGACGATTTTTTTGGCTTCTTGCGGGTGTTCGCCGAACCAAATACCGAGCTGTTCGTTCAGCGTATTTTCCACGACAGGGCGAACCTCGGATGAAACCAGTTTATCTTTGGTTTGCGAGGAGAATTTCGGATCGGGAACCTTAACGGAAATAATCGCCGTCATGCCTTCGCGCATGTCTTCGCCGGTTAATTCCAGCTTTTCTTTTTTCGCCATACCGATTTCTTCGGCGTATTTATTCACCACGCGCGTCAGCGCGCCGCGGAAACCGGCCAAGTGCGTGCCGCCATCGCGTTGCGGAATGTTGTTGGTGAAGCACAGCGTGTTTTCGTGGTAACTATCCGTCCATTCCAATGCGCATTCAACAGTCATGCCGTCTTTGTATCCGGCGACGATAATCGCGGGCGTGTGCAGCGCGGTTTTGTTGCGGTCGAGGTAATGGACGAAAGCTTCAAGGCCGCCTTCGTAATAAAGTTCAACTTTTTTCGCATCGCCGCTGGCGTCGATTTCGCGTTCATCGATCAGCCATAAACGCACACCGGAATTTAGGAATGCCAATTCGCGCAGGCGGTGTTCCAATGTGGAAAAATTGAATTCGGTTTTGGTAAAGATGGTGGGTGATGGCAGGAATGTGACTTCGGTTCCCGTGCGTTCGGCGGGGCCGGTCACGGCCAGGGGGGCCTGGGAATCCCCCATGCGGAATTCCATTTCCCAGGTTTTTTCCTGGCGCCAGATGCGCAGGCGCAAAAATTCGGACAGGGCGTTTACCACCGATACACCCACGCCGTGCAGGCCGCCGGATACTTTGTAAGAATTCTGGTCGAATTTTCCGCCCGCATGCAATTGCGTCATAATGACTTCGGCGGCGGAAACGCCTTCTTCGGAGTGAATATCGGTGGGAATTCCCCGCCCGTTATCGCGCACGGTGCATGAACCGTCCGCGTTCAAAACGACTTCAATGCGGTCACAGTATCCGGCCAATGCCTCGTCGATCGCGTTATCGACGACTTCGTAGACCATGTGGTGCAGGCCTGAACCGTCATCGGTATCGCCGATATACATGCCCGGCCGTTTGCGCACGGCGTCGAGGCCGCGCAGAACCTTGATGCTGTCGGCACCATAATTTTCCGCGCCCTCAGTCGCGTTCAGAGGGGAGTTGTTGGGTTCAATTTTCATTTCTTGTTTCAGGGCGGCACGGGACATTTCAAAGCGTTCAAAACCAAAGGAATCAGGGGTTAATTTTCGGCGGAATTCTGCGGCTTTGCGCCGGTGGAATTCCCTCTTCATATATAGCAATTTTACGCGCCGAAAGCACGTGAAAAATACGCGTCAAACGTCCTGGAAATCCAGGTTCTTGCCGAATGTTTCCTGCAAGCGTGCCAGCGCGATAAAGGCGATGAAAATCATCACGCCAATCACGGTGAGGCCGCTGTACGTCACGCCCAGATGCGGGGTTAAAGCCTGAAAGGCGATGGTATAGGGAACTGTCAGGCCGCGCACGAAATTTGGCGCACAGGTGGCGGCGGTGGCGCGGATGTTGGTGCCGAATTGCTCTGCGCCGATTTGGATGAACATGCACCAATAACCCATGCCGATACCGAGAAGGCTGCACATCAGATAATAAACCGCGAGATCATTGAGGCGGCCTGCGAAGACATAAAGGGCGACACTCGCGGCCAGCCATAAAATCCATATCGCCACGGCCTTTTTGCGGCTTTTGAGTTTTTGGCTGAGCAGGCCGATGCATAACGCGCCAATTGAGCCGCCGATGTAAAAAGCCAATGTGGCATTCGCGGCGGTGGGAATGACCGTCATGCCTAAGGCCTTGGCAAATTCGGGCGTAAAGGTGATCAGCAGGCCGTTCACCGCCCAAACCGGCGCGCCGACCCAAACGACTTTCAGAAACCGGCGCAGGAGTTTTAAGTTACGGAAGAAAATCATCACATTACCGCGCGCGATATCGGGAGCATCGTTCATGAGTTTTTCATGCAATGCGGACTCTGCCACATTTACGCGCATAACCAATAATAGCAGGCCGATGACGCCGCCCGTAATGTAGGCAATCCGCCAGTCGGTATAAGCCGCGATGACTACACCGAAAATCACACCCAGTAATCCGAGGACGGAAATAAACGTCGTGCCGATCCCGCGCAGGCGGGCGGGTAAAAGTTCGGATGCCAGGGTCACGCCCGCGCCGAGCTCGCCTGCCAGGCCAATGCCCGCAATAAAACGCATGATGGCATAAAGCGGGACGTCATGCACAAAACCATTGGCAATATTCGCGATGGAATAGAGCAGGATCGAGCCGAACAAGACCGAGCGGCGCCCGATTTTATCGCCCCAAATGCCCCATAAAATCCCGCCGATCAGCAGGCCCGCCATTTGACAGTTGATGAGCAGGATGCCGGTGGAGAGCATATCTGCGGCGGGAACGCCTAAATCTTTCAGGCTTTGCACACGCACGATGGCAAACAGCGTCAGATCAAAAATATCGACGAAATATCCCAGCGCGGCGACCAGAATGGTGAACAATGTAATCGTGGTTATTTGTTCTTCTTTGATTGCCGTTTTGATGCCGAACATTATGCGCGCATCGGCATGAGGACGTAGATGCCGCTGGCGTCACTGGCGTCCTGCACGATGGCGGGTTGAGAGCCGTCGGAGATACGCAGTTGGCAGGCTTCGCCGTCGATTTGGCCGGTGATGTCTTGCAAATAGCGCGCGTTAAAGCCGATTTCGATGGGCGGCCCGTCATAGCGGACTTCGATTTCCTCAACCGCGCTGCCGGATTCGGCGGATGATGCGGTCAGGACCATTGTCTGGCCGTCGACGTTGCATTTGATGATGCGGGTTTTGTCGGAGGCAACGGTGGAAACACGGTCAACGGCGGCAAGGAAGGCGCGCGTGTTGATTTCCAGGATGTTATCATTCGCTTGCGGAATGGCTTTTTCGTAATCGGGATATTTGCCGTCGATGAGTTTTGATGTCAGGCGCAGGTTGCCGAATTTGAATTGCACCTTGGTATCGGACAAGGAAACTTCAACCGGGCTGTTATCTTCATCGAGCAGGCGGCGCAGTTCCGTCACAGTCTTGCGCGGGATAATCACGCCAGGAATTTCCGCCGCGCCTTCGGGCAATGGCATATCCACGCGTGCCAAGCGGTGGCCGTCGGTGGCGACGGTGCGCAGCACGGCAACATTGCCCGCGCGGGCGGCGTGCAAATACATGCCGTTGAGGTAATAACGCGTTTCCTCCATCGACATCGCAAAACGCGCGCGGTCGATGAGGTTGCGGAGTTCCGACGCGGCCAGCGTGAATTTGCGCGTGAAATCATTACTCGCGATCTGCGGGAAATCCGACACAGGCAGGCAGCCGAGTTTGAAGTTCGAACGGCCCGACGATACCGTAATCACCGGCGAATTCGCCGCCAGGGCAATTTCCACCTGGCTGCCGTCCGGCAATTTGCGCACGATGTCGTACAGCGTATGCGCGGGCGCGGTGGCGGAGCCGGATTTGGACACCGTTGCGGGCACGGTTTCAATGATCTGAATATCCATATCCGTCGCGGAAATAGACAGATTTTGCCCATCAGCCTGAAGCAGTAAGTTGGACAGGATGGGAATGGTATTCCGCCGCTCCACCACGCTTTGCGTATGGGCGAGGGTTTTGACGAGTGCGTTACGGTCTATGACGAGTTTCATCCGGGCGGCCTTTCAGGCGGAAATCCCTGCTTTTTTGCCGGATTTTTGTGCGGGGAGCAAGGGGGAACGAGTATTTTACGTCCTATAAGACTTACTAAATTAAGGTTGTGGAGGGGCAGATCCCCTCGCTGCAATCAGGCATAAGGCCAGAAGGTAAGTCGCCTGAAATCAGAATGCAAAATTATAGGGGGGCGCTTTCATTTCTGCGAGAAGGGCCGATTTTAAAATGACGACGCGGGATAAGTCCGTTTGCTTTGCTTTTAATATCTTTATCCGCATATGGCGATTTTAAAATTATGCGGGCCATGGCTGTTTTTTCATCCGGCTCACATTGTTCAGCCGTATAAAGTAAAAGATTCAACACCCTGGATTTTTCTGTTTGCGGTTCAGGTTTAGAGGCCAATGCCGTAATGATATTTCGGCAGGCTGGCAGGCGCAGCTCTTTATTATAAGAGGCCATTCGGATGGCCGCAGCTTTTAAAACTTCAATCCCCGCCGCGGGAGATTCAAGAATATTTTGAATAGCAGGCAATTTCTGCGCGGGGTCATAATGTTCAGCTCGATAAAGCAAGGTTTCCAAGGTATCCGTATTTTCTGCCCCTGCCTCTGCCTTTGTTTTCGTCTCAAGAAAAGCAATAATGGCTCGCGTGCTTGGTAACTGGTTTTCCGGAGCGTAGGATGGAGCCGTTAACGCCAAACTTTTTATCACATCATAATCGACCAATGGCGATTGCAAAACATAATTTACAACCTCTAATTGATGGCCTGGAGCATAATTCTTAACATTCACCGCAACGGTATCTAGCGTCTGACGATTAGCTTGCGGAGATGAAATGATCGCTTGGGTGATCGCCAGCTCATGATCTTTCACATAAGAAGAATTACAGAAACTAAGAATGGGACAAATAGCAATCAGCTCTTTCCAAGCAAGCTCTAAGCCTTCAAAGGCAGATTGACGATCGCCGACGCATACACTCATCGAATTTAACATCTCGGCAGTGACGTAAGGCGATTGAGCAATCGCTGTCACCAATGGCAACTGAACATCTGCGCTGTATGCAGGGGCGAAAAGATACAGGACGTTTAATATCTCGGGGCTTACTTCGGTGGATTGGATTAAATCCAGGAAAAAAACAGATATGCCATTTTTCACTTCTTCAGAAACGTTCGAAGCTAAAAGCGCGATAGCCAGAATGGATACTGCGACGTCGTCGGATAGGGTGACGTCACCCGCTGAATTTTCCTGTTTCACCTTATCAAGAATTTGCCGAACTTCTTTTGCGGACCGTGCCATTTTGCGCCTCTAAATATTGACTGTGCCAAGGTACCATATGCCACCTTAAAAAACCAAGTTAATTTGTATTTTTATAGTCTTTTCAATAACTTGCTATCGAAACCGCTCGTCTGGCAGCGGGGCTGTTCGGAATTTAGTTGATTTTAAAGACCAAAAAGAGCAATATAATTATATTACAAGGTGTAAATTATGGAATCTCAACACATTTATATGGCCTTACAGATAATTCAAAGCTGGGACCAAGAAGGTAATTGGGAACCGTCCTCCGATTATCTGCGCAATGCAAAGAGACTGCACATTAAACCAGATATTCCCAATACGTATGAGGTATTGGCGCGCGATAAAGCCGGTAGCGCAGGCTTTATTACTGAGTTTGAGTCTGATGATTTGATCGAGCTGGACTGTAAAATTCTGGATCTTGCGATGGAACTTTTAAAATCTCCCAACCGCTCAAAAGCCAGACTTCATATTAATCTTGAGCCTAGCACGGTCATGAGTGACAGATTTCCAGAATATTTGGCCAAGTTAAAAGGCAGCCGCCGTTATAAGGAATGGCTTGTGATCGAAATAACAGAAAGATCCGTGCCCGATGCGCAGATTGATGAATTACGCAATCGCGTGAGTGAGATATATGATGTGGGTTTCGCGATTGCGTTGGATGATTATTCCATTCAAGCACCGGCGCCTCATCATAAAGCCCTATGGCCCATGGCATCGACCGTTAAAGTGGATATGGTGGAATTATACAATGCAGGTTTAGACAAAATGGATCCGTTCAATGCGGCGGCTGCGGACAAAACCGTTGTTGTGGAGCGTATTGAGAAACGCGAGGAGAAAAGGGCTATAGAGGCCCTAAAGACGCAGGACATTATGCTCCAAGGCTATTTCTTTGGCCGCCCGGAAATTATGCCGGACTTTTCAGCGCAGCTTCCTCGTTCAGCTCGGCCAAATCAGGAAGCGGGCAATACTAAGAAATATATACTTTAAGCAAAAAATAATTCATCACCACCGGAACCGTTCACCCAAATAAACGCGGCGGACTTCGGGATCATTGGTGATTTCTTCGGGGGTGCCATGCATCAAAACATGGCCGTCGTGGATGATGTAGGCGCGGTCGACGATGCCCAGCATATCACGCACGTTGTGGTCGGTGATGAGGACGCCGATGTCGCGGCGTTTCAGGTGGACGATGAGTTCGCGAATGTCGTTCACCGCGATGGGATCGATACCTGCCAGCGGTTCGTCGAGCAAAATAAAATTCGGTTGGGCGGCAAGGCAGCGGGCGATCTCGGTACGGCGGCGTTCACCGCCTGACAGGGACATGGCCTTGCTGGCGCGCAGATGGGTCAGGTTAAATTCTTTCAGCAGATCTTCGAGTTGTGCTTCGCGCAAGGTGGCGTCGGGCTGTGCCACTTCCAGCACCGATAAAATATTTTCTGCAACGGTGAGCTGGCGGAACACGCTCGCTTCCTGCGGCAGGTAGCCGAGGCCGAGGCGCGCACGGCGGTACATGGGCAATTCGGTGATGTTTTGATTATCCATGATAATCTCACCGCCGTCGGATTTGATCAGGCCGGTGATGCAATAAAAACAGGTCGTCTTCCCTGCGCCGTTGGGGCCGAGCAGGCCTACCGCTTCGCCGCGTTCCAGGCGCATGGAAACATCGCGCACCACGAGGCGGCCGCCGTAGGATTTACGCAGATTATTGGCGACAAGGCCTTGCAGGCCTGTGTTGCTGGAGACGATTTGCAGCGCCATGCCGTTAAACTATTCCGATAATGCGCGTTGGGCAATGGTTTGATAAAGTTCTTTGGAGCCCGGGCCGTATCCCTTCGGCCAGGCAACCGTTATTACCTGGCCCAAAGGGTGGAAAAAATCTGCAGAGTTTAAAGGGTTTTCGCCGGAGGTTTGGGCTGCGGTCTCACCGCCGCTTTTCGCGCTCTTTCACGGGCGACCTCGCGACTCTTGTTAATTCTTTCATTCGCGACTACGCCGATCAGCCCCAGGGCAAGCGTTACGCCTGCCGCATAAAAGCCGTTTCTGGTGTTAAAAGTATCTCCTGAATTTTTAACTAAATAACCGCTTGCCATAAAAGCGGCTGCCGCGGTTAGAAAAAACGCCATAAATTTCCGCATTTCTTTGGTGCCCGGAGGCGGCGGCGTGTTAACCTTGGTTTTGACCGGATCAGCGGCGACGGGCGCTTGCCGTTGTATGGGCTGGATAGGGCGCGCTTGTCCGGGCGGGGGGGAAATCGTGGTAGACGACAGGATTGTTACCCCTCCTGTGTCATGGTCTTTGATCAGTCCACTCTGCAGTAGTCGTTGTTCGTCAGCATATATATCTTCTGGCGTTTTTGGGCGGGGAGCGGGCTCATTGCTCATTTGAATTACCTTTCTGTGTTTGGAATGGAAGTATCTGTCCTGACTAGTACCAAAAATACATACCTTCTGTCAAGATTTTCTAAACCGTCCCGATTCTAACGATTTTGGTATAAAATCGCCCGCACCCGGTGATCGGGGGAGGCTGGGTTGGTGCTGGGCAACAGGCGCGACAGGCCGGAATTCATATCAATTTCCGCGCGGTCGCCGTTCATCTGATTTTGGCCGCGGGAGAGGCGGACGTTGCCGGTCAGAAGGGCGGTATTATGCTGGGCGTCGTAAAAAGCCGTGTCGGACATGGACACGCTGGGGTTCGGTGTGCCAATGCCCGTCGTAATCACAACATGGCCCGTCGCTGTGCCGGTTTGCAATTCCCAATTACCTGTTTGGTCCTTCACGAATTGCCCCTCCAGTTTATCCGACACCAATTTGCGGTCGGGGCGCGTCATGACGGGTGAGCCGACGGCAAAGGCCTTGCCGGTTTTATCGTTGAATTGGATTTGTTGCTGCGCGGAAATCGTTTCGCCTTTGACCGTGGTGATTTTTAAATCCTGCCCGGTCAAATCCATATCGCCCGTGACCATATTATATTGCCCGTGCGGCGCGGTGGCGATGGAGCCGTTGTCGTTGATGATGACATGGCCGCTCGCTTCTAGGAATTGAATTTCATTCTGGCCATTTTGTTCGACGTAATGCGCGATCAATTCATCGCCTTTGACATTCAAAGCGCCGCGCGTGGCCGAGGCATCGCCGATGGCGTGATAGGTTTTATCGGATTGTTGCCAGATCAGGCTGCCCGATGCCTCGATTTGGATCGGTTCTTTGGATGGAGCGGAATTATTTTGCGCCGCCGGGTAGGTTTGCTGGGCCAGCGCCGGTGTTGCCAGCAGGAGCAGCGGCAGAATGATCAGTCGTTTCATTGTCATTTCCATGCAGGATCAGTTTCGCAGGCCCGGTAAAGGTAAGCAAGCCTGTGATGTGGTTATAGGTAAATCCATTGGCGGTCAGGCTGAATTTGGGGCCATCGCCGGTGATAGCGTCCTTGCCCGCGATTTCTTTGGTTTTCAAATTCACGTCGGCGGCATCGGTGGTAAAGGTATCGCCATTGGGCGTAATCATCATCACATCGTGCGCCAGCACCAAGAATTGGTCTTTGCTGTTATAAATACCGTCTTTGGCCTGGACTTTGGAGCCCAACGTACCGTCCGGTTTTTCCAGCTGCGCGGCGGGTGCGATGAGGGTGACGTGATCCGCATCAGCACGCACCTGAATCGCGCGCTCGGCGGTCAGGACATAACGCTGGCCGTCTTTTTCCTTGCCTTCGTAATGCGGGTTCACCAATTCGGTGCGGTCGCCGCGGATGATGGCCTTGTCCACATGCGGCATGCGAATGCGTGAGATCGTGGGCCACATGAAAAATAAGATCAGCAGCAGCGCGCCGATGGCGGGGATGATGATGCGCAGGGTGCGGATGACAGAGGAATAGGAAGGCATTGGGAGTACAAAATAATAAATACGTTTACAGCGCCCAGTTTACCAGCAAATAATTTGGAATTACAATTCTATACCGGATTACAAACCATTATTAATTTGGCTTTGCCCCAAGAAGGGCGGCAAAATCTACGCTTCCTACAGGGGTTCCCGAAACCAAGTATTTTTGTAAAGCTGTTACAGCATCACGTTTTTCAGTCGAATCTACGATAGGTCTTGCTAATTCATCAATGCCAAGACGCACAATCATCGAACGTTGATCCTCCGCGCATAGTTCAATATTCTCTGCAAGGCCTTTAAGCGCATCAAGACGTTCACCCTCCATTTTCGGAAGTCCGGCCTTGATTGCCTTTCTAACCGCCTCTGCCTGTCTGGTTGGCTCTAAAAGATGCGCATATTGGCAAATTGCCGTCAATCCATGACCGCCTAAGGCTTCAAAGCCTTTGTCATCTCTGAATTCCCGAAGATTATCCATGTTGTCTATAAGGCTGGCAGTAACCGCTTGCCGTTGATCTGGTGTGTTTTCAACACTCTTCAAAACAAAACGGACTGCTGCTGCATCGCTAATTCTATCTATACTGCCGCGAGGGGCATAATCTCCCGAAAGCATGATGGCTTTAATTGGGTCAAGAAAATGAGCAGGGGTGTTGGACACAATGATACCTAATCCTAGTTATTTGTTTCTACAAACTAACATATAGTCTTTAAGGTTTTGTGACAAATCTGAAAAATTTCTGATTTTAAAAACTACGCCACTCCAGCGCGCAGCAGGTCGTGGATGTGCAGGATGCCTACGGGCGCGCCTTGGGGATCGACGACGAAGAGGGTGGTGATGTTTTTCATCTGCGCGAGCGCCTCGGCCGCCAGGGCATCGGGGCGCGTTGTGCGCGGCGCGGCGGTCATGATGTTCCCGGCGTGTTCATTCAAAAGATGATCGCTCATATGACGGCGCAGATCGCCGTCGGTGATGATGCCGGAGAGTTTCTGGTTTTGCACCACGCCGACGCAGCCGAAACCTTTTTCGCTCATCAAAACCAGCACATTTTTCATGCCGGTATCGGGCGCGCAGAGCGGCAGGTTGTCCGCACCGTGCATCAGGTCGGAAACTTTGAGCAATTTGCGGCCGAGTTTGCCGCCGGGATGATAATGATTGAATTGATCCGCCGTGAAACCGCGCGCGGCCATTAATGCGGCGGCGATCGCATCGCCCAGGCCGAGCATCAGCGTGGTGGATGTCATCGGTGCGAGTTCGAGGGGGCAGGCTTCGGGCAATTTGGGTAACAGCAATGCGATATCCGCATGACGCGACAATTCGGAATCCGTGCCGGATGTGACGGCGATCAATGGAATTTCAAACCGGCGCGTATAGGCGATCAAATCCGTCAGCTCATGTGTTTCACCAGAATTGGAGAGCGCCAAAACCAGATCGTCCGCCGTGATCATGCCGAGGTCACCGTGGCTCGCCTCGCCCGGATGAACGAAATAGGCGGGCGTGCCGGTGGAGGCCAACGTTGCGGCAATCTTGCGTCCCACATGGCCGGATTTGCCCATGCCGGAGACGATCACACGCCCGCGAATGGATTTTATTTTTTCGATGGCGGTGGTGAAGTTAGAATCTAATTTTTCAGACAGCGTTTTTAATGCATCTGCTTCAGCGATAAGAACACGCTTGGCTTCGGAAATAGTTTGTGACGTCACCATCACTCCCTCCGACCCGCTTCGCGGGCCACCTTCCCCCTCAAGGGGGAGGAAATATTTAATCTCGCATCTCGCATCTCGTTTCTTGCCTTTATTAATGATGCGCAAAAATATCTTTGCTTTCCCAGCCGGCGAGGTCGAGCATCGCGCGGACGGGGAGGAATTCAACGCAGGCCTGGAACAAACCCATACGGCCTTCGCGCAGCAGCATGGTATCGAGTTTCTCGCGCAGAGCATGCAGATGCAAAACATCCTGCGCGGCGTATTCCAACTGTTCGGACGTCAGGCTGTCGTTGCCCCAGTCGGAGGATTGCGCGGTTTTATTCAGATCAATACCGAGGAGTTCTTTGACCAGATCTTTGAGGCCGTGCCGGTCCGTATAGGTGCGCACCAGGTTGGATGCGATTTTGGTGCAGTAAATCGGATAGGGCAAAACATCCAGCGCGTTTTTAATCGCGGCCAGATCGAAACGCGCGAAGTGGAAAATTTTTACGACGCTTTCATCGGACAGTAAACGCACCAGGTTCGGCGCGTCGAATTCATGCGGCGAGAAACGCACCAGATGCACTTCGCCATTCAGGCCGCGCAATTGCACCATGCACAAACGGTCGCGCGCGTGATTTAGGCCCATGGTTTCCGTATCCACCGCGACGCTTTGCGGAAAGGTAATATCGCTGGGTAGATCGCCGTGGTGGAGGGTGATGGTCATGCCCTATTTGTGCGGGAAAGGGCGCGCGAAATCAAGCGGCCAAGGCGGACTTTCCAAAGAACTTGCGCACTTCGGTGATGATCGTGTTTTGGGTTTTTTCGTCCAGATAAGGATGGAAGGGCAGAGACAATACCTTGCACATCACGTCTTCGCTGTGGGGTAAAGCACCGCCGACGGAAGGATATTTTTTATAGGCGGGCTGGAGGTGCAGCGGGCGCGGATAATAAATCGCGGTGGGGATGCCGGCGGTTTTCAGATGTTCTTGCAGTTTTTTCCGCTGCTCCGCACCGTCCGGCAGCGTTATTGTATATTGCGCCCAGGTTGATGTGTAGCCATCCGGAACTTGCGGCGTGCCGACAATGTCTTTTAATCCGGCGGTATAACGCGGCGCGATTTTATTCCGCGCGGCGATTTCGTCTTTAAAGATTTTTAATTTTTCGAGCAGGATGGCGGCCTGGATGGTATCGAGGCGGCTGTTCATGCCGACGCGCACGTTGTCGTATTTATCCGTGCCTTGGCCATGAACGCGCAGGGAGTGCAGGATTTCAATATCACTTTCGTCGTTGGTAAAAATCGCACCGCCGTCGCCGTAGCAGCCGAGGGGTTTGGCGGGGAAAAAACTTGTCGTCGCAAAACGGCCCATGGAGCCGGTCGTGCGGCCTTTATAAGTGCCGCCGAAACCCTGGGCGCTGTCCATAATCAGCCATAGGTTGTTTTCATTCGCGATGTCGTTCAGCGCATCAAAATCCGCGGGCAGGCCGAACATGTCCACACCAATGATGCCACGCGGTTTGAATTTATTTTCTTTTTTGCATTCCGCAATCGCCGCGCGCAGGCTGTCCGGACACATATTAAACGTATCCGGATTGATATCGACAAAATATGGCGTCGCGCCAAGCCAGCAGACAACCTCAGCCGTGGCGGTAAAGGTGAATGACGGCACAAAAACCGCATCGCCAGGGCGAATGCCCAGGCGCATCAACGGCAGCGCAATCGCATCCGTGCCGTTGGCGCAGGCTACGCAAAACTTCGCACCGCAAAATTCGGCGAGTTGCTGTTCGAGGGCGCGTACTTCAGGGCCAAGAATATATTGGCCGTGTGACAGAACGCGCATAACGGAAGCTTCGATTTCAGATTTAATGCGCGCTTGCTGCGCGGCCAGGTCGATAAAGGGGATCATGCCGCCTCCAATAATTGTTCGAGAATGGTTGAAACCCGCAGCGCGTGTTCACCGCCGGTCAGCGGTTCCGCGCGGGTTTCCAGACAGGTGATGAAATGCTTCATTTCGCGCCCCAGTGGTTCATCCATCTCCAGCGCGATGGCTTGGTGCACCGCCGCGCCTTCGGGGCGGGAGAGGATTAATTTTTCATCCCAATTTTTGCCATCGTCGAAAACCAGCGCGCCGGTTTCGCCGATGACGGTGAAGCGGTGTTCTTTAAAAGGATTCAAACGTGACAAATATAAATGCGCGGCGACTTTGCCGTAATGCAAAATCACCTTGGCAATATCGGCGTTAGGTTCTTGCAAATAACTGTAACCGCGCACGGCGATGTCATCAGGCAAGGCGGGAATAATGCCGTCAATCATCGCCAGATCATGCGGCGCGAGGTCGGCGAGGACGCTTTCATCCGGATGGGCGGGCCAATAATGAATGCGGTGCGCGGCGATGTGGCGCACACGGCCGATCGCGCCTGCGTTGGTTTGCTCAAGTAATTTCATAAAGGCCGGATGGTAGCGCAGCAAATGGCCAACCATCAAAATCCGTTTATTATCACGTGCGGTTTTAAGCAGGCTGTCGGCTTCGGCACGCGTCAGCGATAAAGGCTTTTCAACAAAGACATCCTTGCCTGCCTGCAATGCCGCGCCCACCAGCTCGCCATGTGTCACAACGGGCGTAACAATCGCCAAAGCGCGGTGCTCTTCTGACTTCAAGGCTTCATCTAAGCTGACCGCGCGTACCCCGTAATTTTCGGCCAGCGCCGCCGCGCGCATCACGTCCCGGTCCGCCACGGCGCCCAGCGCGCCCAGGGCCGCCAAGTTGCGCACGATGTTTTTGCCCCAATGGCCGCAGCCGATCACGGTAATTTTAGGGCGCGAAGTGAAATTATTCATACCCTTGTGTTAATCTTATTCGCCCTAGCAACAAGCCCGCTCGCCATCACAAAGCGTAAGCCAGCGTTAACCCGGTTTGGGTTCCGGACTAAAAATTACAAAAAAATTTGCATGCAGGGGTATGGACGATGATTCGGTTTCACGCTAATAGCGGGTAAGAGGAGAGCATGCGATGGCGTGTCAGAGGCTCAAAACGAGCGGAATTTCAAGGATTTTGGCGGCTTTAGCGGTTGTATTCGCGCTGTCTTTGCCTGCCTGGGCGGCCAATAGCGCTCCAGATGGTCCAGTTCCCGCCAGGGATCAAAATCAAGGGGAACTGCCGTCCATCAGTCCTGAAGCCCTGAATGAATTGGTGGCGGAACTCAAAGATTCCCCGCCACCTGCACTGGAAGCGCAAAAAGGCACTTCGCTGAATGATTTGCAAAGCCAGCTTGGGCCCAATGCGCGCCGTCCGGCAGCCAAAACGGCGGATGCCGATGCTGCCAGACAAACAGCGCTGGAAAAATTAAAGGCTGCCATGCAAATGGCGGCAAATAAAAATTCCGCAGATCAAAATCCGGCGGATGAAGATTTAAAGCCGTTGGATTTAGGAGGTTTGTCACCGCTGGAGGCCGCTTATTCCCGCCGCGCGGGCCAGCGCCTGGAACAATTCGGCTATGATATTTTTTCAGAGCCGGACAAATCGCGCCAACCCGCACCCGCAACGCTGGGCGATAATTATACGCTGGGTCCGGGAGATAAAGTTTTGGTTGTCTTGCGCGGCGCGACATCGCGCAGTCAGACCTATTTGATCGGTGATGATGGGCGCATCGCGATTGATGATGTTGCGCCCGTTTCCGCGGCGGGCCGTTCTTTGCACGATGTCGCGCGCGAAATCGAAGAGGAAATTGCGGCAAAATTGTTGGACACGCAGGCCTTTGTTTCCCTGGCGCAGTTACGTTCATTGAACATACAAGTGTTGGGCGAAGTCGCCCGGCCCGGGCGTCAAACCATGTCGGCCTATGGCGGCGTGATTGATGCGTTGAACGCCGCGGGCGGTGTGCGTAAGACAGGGTCGTTGCGGCGCATTCAATTATCGCGCGGCGACGGCACGCAGCAGATGGTTGATTTGTATCAGCTATTATTGACGGGATCTCGCGAAGTGGATGTGCAATTGAAAGACGGCGACCGCCTGTTGGTGCCGCCGATGGGCGCGACGCTGGCCGTGGCGGGGCCGATCAAGCGCGCAGGGATTTACGAATTGCCGGATAAAAATCCGGATATCACCTTGCAGCAGGCGTTATACTTGGCGGGCGAAACACATCAGCCGCAGGGCCTGCGTTTCATGCGCGTACGCACCGACAAAGGCGGCAATGAACAATTCGTCAGCCTGATGGATCCCGACGCGGCATTATTGTCGGATCAGGATGTCATCATTGCGCAATCGCGGGGGGATGCGCCGCGGCGCGTAGTGACAGTGATGGGCAACGTGCGCGCGCCGGGGCCCGTGCCCCTGGATGAAGCGCGGACTTTATCCGCGCTGCTCGGCGACGGCGCGAATATCGGTGACAATACTTATCCGTTAATGGGCGTGATTGAACGTACGGATCATAAAACCTTGGAGAAACAATATGTGGCATTCGATCCTGCGGCGGCTTTGACGGGCAAGGACGCGACGCCGCTCCAGGAAGGCGACAAGGTTAAATTATTTTCGCAACAAGAGGTGAAAAGCCTGACCCGGACGCCAACCGGCACGGATAAAAGCAAGGCCGCGATGTTTGATAGCGGCAACAGCGTTGATGCGGCGCGCGATAATCTTTCCCCTACTCAGCGCGTTGTGCAGGATCATGTCGTGACACTGAACGGCGCTGTCGCCA
>JABDAM010000007.1 GCA_013289145.1 Alphaproteobacteria bacterium
GAAATCTCAGGGTTCAGATAGCGCGGCGGTTGCGCATGAGGCGTTGGTTGCGGCACGCATGGCGGGAGCGGATGTGCTGCTGATGGACACGGCCGGGCGGCTGCATAACAAGGGCGATTTGATGGCGGAGCTGCAAAAGGTCGTGCGCGTGATCCGCCGGGTGGACGAAACGGCGCCGCATGCGGTGCTGCTGGTGCTGGACGCCACGACGGGACAGAACGCGGTCGCGCAGACCAGGACGTTTAAGGAACTGGTGGAGGTGACGGGTTTGATCGTCACCAAACTGGACGGCACGGCCAAGGCGGGCGTGGTGGTGGCGCTGGCGCGGCAATTCGGCCTGCCCATCCACGCCATCGGCGTGGGCGAGGGTGCGGCGGACTTGCAAGCCTTTGACGCAGCGCAATTTTCTCAGTCTTTGCTCGGTATTTCTTAATTACGGCGTGTGTTTGTTTTGAGGGCCTGTCGACTTATCGCCGATTAAATAAGACCTGCTTAGGGGCTGCCCACCGTTTAAATGTTCAAAAATAACCAAACTGTCTGGGACAGTGCTTTTTATCGCTGCTAATTTGGTGAGATTTCCGGTGATCGCGCTGCGCATAAGTCTGGCCATGGCAGTTGATAACGGAGCTTCAAATTCCGTTATAAAGCCTGCTTGTAATAATTCTGCATGTTCAAAAAGCAGACAATCGCTGAGCGCATCGATCCCGTGCGTATAAAAATTCTCCAGCAATTTAACTTTATCTGTTAGTTCGGGCGCGTTTATTTGAATGCCTGAGAATAAATCCTCCATATAATACAAAATACTTTCTTTGTAGTCCTGGGGATCATCCACTTCGGCTTCCCTTAGATATTTAAGCCAGTTGTTCAGATATTGCTTCACTTCTTTGGAATCTATCATGGCGCGGTATGGATTGCCTTCTTTCACCATAAGGTCTGGTTGTGCCGCTTTATCACAGTCAGCCATAAAATTTTGCAAAGTGTTCGCCACGATATCTTTTGCATTCGCATTTTTAAAATCTTTATCTTTTGTAACCGCTATGGCAAATCTGGCCAGGAATTCTGCCAGGGATGCAAACTCAGGCGTTGGATCGTCTGTGGAGATCTGTTCAGCAAGAATGGTTTTGGGGTCTAATGTGACTGACATGGTTTAGTATGCTTTCGTAAGAGGGAAGATATATTACAATTGAAAGTGTAATAAATGTTCCGACCATAAGCAAATTTTTTAATACTTTCATGCATATTTCAAGGGCATTTTGATAAATTGACAATTAGCAATATTTTGTGATATAATTGCAATTATGCAATTTAAACCCCTTTCACATGCTCAGTTAATCCGGGATATCACGGATTTCTGCCGGGAATCCGACATATCCCTGACCGAATTCGGCCATCGGGCGCTGAATGACGGCGCCTTTGTCGGGCGGCTGAAGCAGGGGAAAAGCCCGACGCTGGAGCGGATTGAGCGGGTTTATGATTGGATGGCTGGGCATGCGCCGGGCGGGATGAAACCGCAACCCGCCCGAAATTTATCCGACGCGAAAAAGGCGATGGCGGAGATTGAAAAAATTTATGCCGCGCAGACCGCGCATTTGAAAGCGAAGTTGAAAGAATATGTGGTCAAAGGAAAGTTGAAAGAAAAAGCGCGCGCTTATTATCCCGAAATCCGCATCCGCGTGGATAGGTTGATGGACATCGATCCGCGCGCGGCATTTGGGTTTGTGACGGAAACCGGAACCTATACGGCGACCTTGACGCGGCCGGATGTGATGGCGGGTTATTATCTGGAACAAATCCATTTGCTGATGGAAAATATGAAAGTGCGGGTTGAGGTTGGCGTGTCCGCCACAAGCATTCCGGTTTTATATGCGTTGACGGATGAGGAGTTGCGCGGCCTGGCGATGACGCCCGAAGCGCGCAACCGTTTGCCGCATTATTTCGACGTGCCGGGCGGCGAGGAATTCGATGATGAGATCGTCGATGATTGCTGGTCGCCGACGCCGCAGCGGCCGGGGCCATTGGCGCTTTTTACCGCGCCGCGCACGGATTATTCATTGGTGCGTTTGAAACATTATACCGGCACGGCGGCGCATGAATTTCAGGATTTCGTGATCTTCACCAATTACAAATTTTACATGGAGCAGTTTGAAAAACTGGCGCAGGATATTTTATTCGGCGGCGGGCCGGAAGAAATGAAATTGGACTATGATGGATTTGTGACGCCGGATTACCGTTTGCAGCGCAAGCGCGGCGCGGTCTGGCGTGAAGATCATCCGTTGGGGCGCGAGCCGCAAATGCCGACGTACCATTTGAAACGCGCGAATAATAAGGGCATTACGATCGTCAATATCGGCGTCGGCCCGTCGAATGCGAAGACGATGACGGATCATATCGCGGTGCTGCGGCCGGATGCGTGGATTATGCTGGGGCATTGCGGGGGCCTCGCGAATACGCAGCGGATTGGGGATTATGTTTTGGCGCATACTTATGTGCGCGGCGATCATATTCTGGATGAAAAATTGCCGCTGCATGTCCCAATCCCGACATTGGCGGAAATGGAGATCGCGATCAAAGGCGCGATTACCGAGGTGACGGGGAAGGTGCAATATGACCAGAAACAATTGGTGCGCACCGGCGCGGTTTTAACGACGGCGGACCGCAATTGGGAAATCGAGGGCGCGGCGCAGATCCGGTTTGAACACCACCAAACGCGCGCGATTGCGGTGGATATGGAAAGCGCGACGATTGCGGCGAACGGTTTCCGTTACCGCGTGCCCTATGCGACGTTTTTATGCGTGTCGGATATGCCGCTGCACGGCCTGCCGAAAATGCCGGGCATGGCGGACCAGTTTTACGAAACACAGCGCGACCAGCATTTGCTGATCGGCCTGCGCGCGATGGAGAAGTTGATTACCGAGGATCAACGGCGGCTGCATTCACGGAAGCTGCGAGGGCCGTATGAGCCGGCGTTTCGGTGAATTTAATTTTCCCTCGCCGATCTTGCAATCATTGACTCCGGCGTGATACAATAAAAAATGCTCGACTATTATCAGTCCTCTTTCGTCACAGGCGAACCTACGCAATTGCGTCAGGCGGACATGAAGCCCTTGCCTGGCCGCGGGGCGAAAACTGCGACGGCGTTGGTGCGGCGGTTGAAACAATTGGCGCAAAAGGCGCCGCTCCAGTCCCTGCCGCGTCCGGCGCAGTTGAAATCCTGGCGGCGTGAAGGTTTGGCGAAATAAATGGATTATGTCGTTGATGCTTCGGTCGGCATAAAATGGGTTTTTCCGGAGCATAACAGTGAAGCCGCTTATGAATTATTATCGCATCAGCTTTTTGCGCCGGATTTATTCTGGGCGGAGTGTGATAATGTTTTGATTACTGCTTTGCGGCGCGGGCATTTGTCGGTTGCGGCGGTCAAGCAGCGTCGGCATACCTTGCGCGCTGTGCCGGTTGCTGTCACGCCGCATGCGCGGCTTGCCAGCCGGGCTTGGCAGATTGCGCTTACGCTGCAGCATCCGATTTATGATTGTTATTATCTGGCTTTGGCTGAATTATTGGGCGTGCCAATGATTACCGATGACCGGAAATTTTACCGCATCATCCAGGAACATAAGAACTGGGGCAAGTTTATCCGTCTGCTTTAAGCAAAAAGATCCACGTATTGCCCCAACTGTACGCCGTTGCTGGTGTTTGTGCTGCGGGCGGTGGTTTGGGGGGCGTTGCTGGTTTGCGGCACGCTGGCGCGGGTGTCGGCGCTGTAATTGCTTTTGGCGGCGACGGGGGCCGGTTTTTCGCTCGTGCTGGCCACCTGGCTGAAGGCGACCTGGTTATTGACTTGCTGGTAGCGGGCCGCCGAAATCGACGATAGGTCCGTGCCGGTGCTGATGTCTGACAATTGCATGGAAACTTCCTTTTTCCGCGGGAATCGTAGGAATTATTATTAGCCTACATCAAAAAGGTTAACAGCTTCTAAATAACAATTCGATAGGGGGTGCGGGCCTGCTGCGCTGAAAAACGATAAAAGGCAATATGACAATTTTTTTAAATAATTAATGAAAATTTAATTAGTTTCGTGCTAAAATTTAATTAGAAAGTGATTTTTGGGCTGTTTCCCATGGAGGCGTCACTCTTATGTCGTTAGGAACGATCACGGCATCTGAAGAAAGCCAAACCGGCTGGCCTTCCCGCGCACATAATTTGGAAAACAACTTTTCGGCCAATTGGCTGATTGAGTTGGCGAATGATCCGTCCCAGCGCGCGCGGCTGCTGCTTGGCAATACGGTAATGGAAATGCTCAGCAGCAACAATGCCGTCGAACAGGAAATGATCGCCGACATTCTGATGCATATCGTCCAGCGCGTGGAACTGGACGTGCGCCGTACCTTGGCCGAGCGCCTGGCGCGCCAGGATAACGCGCCGCGCGAATTGATGGTCTGGCTGGCGAATGATGAAATTTCCGTCGCGCGGCCAGTGTTGGTGCTGTCACAGATTTTAGAGGATGAGGATTTGATCGCCATCATCCACGCGCGCGATACGCAGTACCGCCGCGCCATCGCCCACCGCTCATCGATGGGCGGCAAGGTGGTGAAGGCATTGATCGCATCGCATGATGAAATGGCGCTGCAATCCTTGCTGGAAAATACCGCGATTGCGCTGGAAGAAAGCGCGCTGCACCAGCTGATGGACGCGGCGAAGCGCAGCGAGGCTTTGAAAGCGCCGTTGATCACGCGCCGCGAGATGCGCGGGGATTTGGCGTTGTCGGTTTATTGGTGGGTGTCGCAGGAATTGCGCCATGCGATCCAGGCGCGTTTTAATTTGAATCGTGCGCGGATTGACGAGGCGCTGGACGCGACGCTGCAGGAAATTCTCAGCGCCCGCACATCGGGTCTTGAAATCATTACGCCCGAAATTCGGTACGTGGCGCAGCAATTGCACGCGGCGCGGCGGATTACGTCGGGGCTGCTGATCACCACGCTGCGGCGCGGGCAGGTGAATATGTTTGTCGCGCTGTTCGCAGAGGTTTTGCATTTGCCGATTGATAAGGTTTCGGCGATGCTGTCCCATTCATCGGGCGAATTCCTGGCGGTTTGCTGCCGCGCGAACAATATTTTGAAACCGGATTTCGCGTCGATCTTTTTGCTCGGCCGCGCGGGGCGCAGCGCGGACCGCGTGGTGGATCCGCAGGAACTGTCGCGCACGCTGATGTTTTATGACAAGCTGAATTTCACGCACGCGAGCATGCTGGTGGAACGCTGGCAGCGCGATGAAACGGCGCTGAATTTGGCGCATGCGGATGTGCGCGAGGCGATGCAGGCGTTGGCGCGGTAGTTTTAAAACTCTTGTGGTTCAGTGGGTTTTTGTTGCCGATGTGACTCTTTTACAAGTTTTACAATGACTTCCAATTCTGCAAGTTTTTCGCCAGAGCTCCGCAGCACGGGATTATGATAAAGATTGGAATAGGTATCTTCTTCCATCGCAGCAGCCAAGCATTGCATGCAAAACCTATGGCATAAAAAAAGAGGCGGAATTCTCCCGCCTCTTTTGGTTTATCTTTATTCCGATTACCGCGAATAAAACTCCACCACCAAATTCGGTTCCATCATCACCGGGTATGGCACGTCGGCCAGTTTGGGCGTGCGGATGTATTTGCCGCTGAATTTTTTGTGGTCGGCTTCGAGGTATTCGGGCACGTCGCGTTCCGGGAGTTCCGTTGCGGCTTGGACGGCGGGGATGGTGCGGGATTTTTCGCGCAGTTCGATGACGTCGCCTTCTTTGCACAGGTACGAAATGATGTTGACGCGTTTGCCGTTGACGAGGACGTGGCCGTGGCTGACCAATTGGCGCGCGGCGAAGACCGTTGCGGCGAATTTCATGCGGTAGATCAGCGTGTCGAGGCGGGATTCTAACAGCGCGATCAGGTTTTCAGACGTGTCGCCTTTGCGGCGCGATGCTTCGTCGTAATATTTGCGGAATTGTTTTTCGCCGATGTTGCCGTAGTAGCCTTTCAGCTTTTGTTTCGCCATCAACTGCGTGCCGAAATCGGTCGGCTTTTTGTTACGCGCGCCGTGCTGGCCGGGGCGGGCAGGGCGTTTATTATGCGGCGATTTGGGGCGGCCCCACAGGTTGACGCCAAGACGGCGGTCGATTTTATGTTTGGCTTGGACAAGATTTGCCATGGTATTTTCCTTTGCGGTCCCCATTTTTGTTGGTCGACCTGTTGTGGTTGTCCCGATAGTCCATTCCGGCCAGGCCAGCGGCGGGATGTTGCCATCCACATTCTCAGGAAGAGGGTGTTTTTAGGGGGTAAGAGGGGGGGAGTCAAGGAGAAATAATAGGAATGGATTTACCCGGTGGCCTTGTATGACGCGGTAAATCGATGGTTATTTGCCGGTGATCATCGGGGACCGGTTTGCCTGCAGCGGCTAGGGCCGCCACAACCAACCTTTGGGAGCGGGTTTCATCCACGACCACTGTATAATCATCTTTAAGTTCATAGGCGGAGGGGGCGCTTTCTTTCCAATTACCCGATGCATCCTGGACTAAACTGAAGCCATTGGTCGAAACCCAGATACGACCGGAAGTAACATCCTCAGCCACCTGATATGTGGGTTTGGTTAGTGTGTCGGATGGGCTCATGGTTTTTACCATTTTCTGTTAGTAAAAATTAAAAGATGCCCGATTTTCTACCAAAATACCCTGCAAGTCAAGCAAAAAGATGCCACGCAAATTGGTCCCAATGCTGCCTTCAGGGTGCCTTGGTTAGAGCCCCGGTATTCTTATTCTTATGGTGGCGCGTAACAATCCGGGCAGACCGAGGTAGTCTTTTCTCAATTTATTTACAAAGTTATCTAGCTGAGCATCGTCATAGCCCAAGGCCTTTTTAGCATATGGCCGGATCTGTTCTTCTTGGAGGACGTTGTATATTCCGCTCTTTTTTATAAGGGTTCTGCATTGCTTGGGGGTTAGTCCCTCAACGGCGAGCTTAAATTTTTCAGCCCGAAGGGCGGGCTTAAAGAAGATGGGTTCTTCAGGTACCGCAAATGCGAGAGACGTGCGTGGATGATCATATTCTTTGGTGTTTTCATTGTTGTTAATAATATAGTCAAACATGCTTCTTCCCGAAGGATTTGTCAGGCGTAATTTTAAATACCTCTCCTCTGGCGGAGTCCGTTTTAGCCATTCAATCAAAACGTTCTCATCAGAACGAGCATCTTGGCTGGAAAAATAATAATAAAAACTGCCAACTTCCAACCATTCCAATTTTGCTTTGGTGGCGAGGGTGCTGATGCGAGCATGTAATGACATAAAACCTCTCTTTATTGTTAATATGTTCTTAAAATAACATAAAATCTTAGCGATGTCAATTTTTTTGGTTCGCCAAAATAATTCTTTTCCCTATATATTAAGGTGTGAAACGCACCCAAAAAACCGAGATTGAAGCGCCCGCCGAGCCGCTCGCCGCGGCGCTGCGGCCGCGGGCGCTGGATGAGGTGATTGGGCAGGGGCATGTGCTGGGGCCGGGCGGGGCGCTGCGGCAAATGGTTGAGGCGCGGCATCTGACGTCCTTGATTTTTTGGGGCCCGCCGGGGTGCGGGAAGACGACGATTGCCTGGTTGCTGGCGGATGCTTGCGGGTACCGGTTTGAGGCGATTTCGGCGGTCTTTTCGGGCGTCGCGGATTTGCGCAAAGTGTTTGAACGCGCGCGTGAGAATAAAAATCTGGGCGAGCGCACGTTACTGTTTGTGGATGAGATACATCGGTTCAACCGCGCGCAGCAGGATGCGTTTTTGCCTTATGTTGAAGACGGCACGGTGACGCTGGTGGGCGCGACGACGGAAAATCCTTCGTTTGAATTGAATGGTGCGTTGTTGTCGCGGTGTCAGGTGATTGTTTTGCAACGGTTGGATGATGATGCGTTGTTGCAATTGCTGGCGCGCGCGGAAAAATTGACGGGGAAAGTTTTGCCGGTGACGGATGATGCGCGGTTGTGGCTGGCGCAGCAGGCGGATGGGGACGGGCGGTATTTGTTGAATATGGCGGAGAGTTTATTGTCATGGGATCCCGGGTCTTCAGGCCTGCGGCCTTCCGCCCGGGATGACAGGTTGTTGGATGTAGAAGCGCTGCAAAAACTCCTGCAAAAACGCGCGCCGTTGTATGATAAGGCGCAGGAGGGGCATTATAATCTGATCAGCGCGTTGCATAAGGCAGTGCGTGGATCGGATGTGAATGCGGCGCTTTATTGGATGGCGCGCATGCTGGCGGGCGGTGAGGATCCGGAATTTATCGCACGAAGAATTGTGCGCATGGCGTACGAAGATATCGGCATGGCGGACCCGAATGCGGCGCTGCAAGCGATGGCGGCGTGGCAAACGTACGAACGGTTGGGTTCACCCGAAGGTGAATTGGCATTGGCGCAAGCGGTGATTTATCTGGCGACGGCACCGAAATCGGTGGCGGGGTATAAGGCGTTCGGCGCGGCCAAGCGCGCGGCGGCGGATACGGGATCGCTCACGCCGCCGCCCTATGCGATGAACGCGCCGACGAAGTTGATGAAGAATTTAGGGTATAGTGACGGGTATATTTATGATCCCGATACGCCGGAGGGTTTTTCGGGATTGAATTATTTTCCGCCCGGCATGAAGCGCGCGGAATTTTACGCGCCTGTTGAACGCGGCTTTGAACGCGAAATCAAAAAGCGGTTGGAGTATTGGGAGAAATTGCGGCGTCAATCATAAACAGCATATAGACGTTCAAAATAATTTGCTTTTTCTTATGTTTATCGCTACGCTCCGCCTTCATACTAAAAAGGGGTAAGCGCCAATGGATTATGCAGCGATGAAGGCAACGCTTGAGACAATCGGGGTGGAAAACTTCATAACATCCTATCGGTCCAAACCGGTTTCAACCCAGTTGGTTGCGCAAATGCAAGGCTTTCTGACGGCGGATGAAGGTCAGCCGTTTCGCGCGGAATTGAAAGAATATTTAAACGAAAGCGATTGGAAAGAATTCAGCGATGAACATTTGGTTACCTTGGTCAGCGGCATCTTGCGCGAACCCGCATTGCAAAACCGCGACGGCAACGGCGTTTTAACCGTGTTTATGAGCAATCACGTTATCAGCCCGTCAACCAGGCCTGATGAATTAAAAGAACTTGAGCGCCGGGCGGGCGTCCTTGCTTCCGTCATGGAGACGGAGATTTTGGGACGGACGAATAAGGTTTTGCAAATGCCGGTGCATATGGCCGTTTTATCCGGCTATACCAATCTGGCTGAAACGCTAGTCGACCGCATGCATCCACGGGATCTGGGGCGGCGAGACGGGGATGGTTGCACGCCGCTTCATTCGACGATACAGCGCGCGAAAACCTTGACCGTTAATGAAGTGTCCGTTCAGCCTTATGCTTCGCTGGCAAAAAAGATTATTGCGAAAATGGAGCCGGAACATTTGGGTTTGCAAAAGAAGAATTCCGAGGAAACGGCTTTGCATTTAATCGTAGACCGTACCGGCCTGAGCCGCGGTAATATTATTCAGCATCACTTTGCCATGCTGACAGATTTTTGGCCTGTCTTGGAAGATTTGCTTGTTAAAATGAAGCCTATGGATGTGATGAAAAAGAACGCAGGCGGCCAATCCGCCTTGATGATTGCCGAGGCGATACATGGCAACGCGACGGAAAGCGCAACGATCGGGCAATATTTCAGTTCCCGGCAGGCGGGCGCGCGGCCGGAAAAAAGCATTGGAGAATTGGTTGGCTTGCTGAGAAAACATCAGCTGTCTGTTGATGCGCTTTTGGGCGGTTTTGGTTTGTAGGTTGCGCGGCGCGCGCTAACTCCAAAACTGTTCGTTTAAAATCCGTTCTTCCAGGTTGTGTTCCGGATCAAACAGCAGGTGCAATGACACGCCGCGTTCCTCGGCGACGTAGACGCGTTTGACGTCGCGGACCTCGGTAAAATCCGCCACGGCGGAGACGGGGCGCTTGACGGCGTCGAGGACTTCAAAGGTCACTTCGCATTTAGACGGCAACAGCGCGCCGCGCCAATGGCGGGGGCGGAAGGCATTGATGGGCGTGAGTCCGAGCAGGTTGCTGCCCAGGGGAATAATCGGGCCGTGGGCGGATAGGTTATAGGCGGTGGAACCGGCAGAGGTGCAGACCATCACGCCGTCGCCCGTCATTTCCTTCATGCGCGCGCGGCCGTCAATGGAGATGCTGATTTTGCAGGCTTGGCGGCTTTCGCGCAGCATGGAAACTTCGTTGATGGCGAGGGCTTCGACGGATTTGCCTTTCACGGTTTCGGCGAGCATGCGGAGTGGATGGAGCGTCACGCGGTCCGCGCGCGCGATGCGTTCGGGCAGGCCGGGGATATGATATTCATTCATCAAAAAACCGACCGTTCCGCGGTTCAGGCCGTATATCGGCGCTTCTTCACCGATGTAGCGGTGCAGGGTTTCCAGCATAAACCCGTCGCCGCCCAGCGCGATGATCACATCCGCTTTATGCGGCGCGGTGTGGCCGTAACGTTTGGCAAGGCCGACGCGCGCGGTGCGCGCCTCAGGCGTTTTGGCGGCCACGAAGGCAAATTTCATGCGACGCTCCATGGGGTGGTTTCACCCGCGCGGAAGGGGATCAGTTCCATGCCGTCGTCGGCGATGAATTTGTCCGGCACGGTTTGCGGTTGTTTGATGAGGGTGATGGTGTCGTCGTTCACGGGCAGACCATAAAATTTCGCGCCGTTGATGGAAGCGAAGTTTTCCAGGCGGTCGAGCGCGCCTTCTGCGTCAAAAACTTCGGCGTATAATTCGATGGCGGCGTGGCCGGTGTAAACTCCGGCGCAGCCACAGGCGGTTTCTTTTTTATCGCGCGCGTGCGGGGCGCTGTCGGTGCCGAGGAAGAACCAGGCATTGCCGGATGTCGCGGCGGCGCGCAGCGCGATTTGATGGCGCGCGCGCTTGATGATGGGCAGGCAATAATAATGCGGGCGGATGCCGCCCACGAGCATGTCGTTGCGGTTGAGGAGAAGGTGGTGGACGGTAATCGTCGCGCCGACTGCACCGTTTTGCGCATTGACGAAATCCACCGCGTCGGCGGTCGTGATATGCTCCATCACAATTTTCAGCCCGGGGAAATCCCGGCGCAGCGGCGCGAGGATTTTGTCGATAAAGGTTTTTTCGCGGTCGAAAATGTCGACGGCGGGATCGGTGACTTCGCCGTGGATGAGGAGGGGCATGCCGATTTTTTGCATGCGTTCCAATGCACCGTAAATGTTTTTGACATCCGTCACGCCGTGGGCGGAGTTCGTCGTCGCATGGGCCGGGTATAATTTCGCCGCCGCAAAAATTTTATCTTCATAGCCTTGCGCCAGGTCGTCCGCATCCGTGCCGTCCGTCAAATAACATGTCAGCAATGGCGTAAATTTTCTCTCGTCTGCTCGTCTGCTCGTCTGCTCATCTGCTAAAAAATCAAATTCTTTTTTATATTCGCGCGCCATTGCTGCGGTCGTCACCGGCGGGACCAAATTCGGCATGGCGATGGCGCGGCCAAAAACGCGGGCGTGATGCGGCGCGACGAGGCGCAGCATCGCGCCGGTGCGGAAATGCGCGTGCCAGTCATCCGGGCGGCGGATGGTGATGCGTTGCGTCATCTTAATTATGCTAGCTGTGGAATTCGCGCAAATTTTGGCTTACGCTCTACGGAATCATGCAAGCCATCAAATCGAATAACTACGCGCACGCCGTCAGGAGCTTGGTATTTAGCAAGTAAATCATCCTGGCCGTCGCGCTTTTGCAAGCCAAGTAATTCTACAATTTGATCGCGGCGTTTAAAATCAGCATTGGAAACATAAAACCGTTTTGGCGTGACGTGGTCAGTTTGCAATGCGATATCGATATACTGTCCTTCGCGGTCGCGCTTCGTTTCAACATGGTACGGAAGCTCGGCTATTTTTGTGATATCAACGGCCTTGCCGATGCGTCCGCCTTTGGTGGTGAAGGATGTGTTGAGCAGGCTCGATACGAACTTTACCATCTCGGCACTTTTCCGATCCGGCCAGTAAAGGGTGCCATCAGCGCAAGAGCGCGTAAGCGTTAAATGAAAACCTCTTCGTCTTGTCGCTAAAACTCCCATGATACAGGCTCCTGGTCAGTCTGATTTGTATCGCGGCAATTTATCGGACTATTTATTCCAATGCAACCGGATCATCACATTATCCGGACCGGAAGTGTGGATGATCTTTGCGCCCAGGCGCGCGGCTTGCGCGGCGGTCAAGACGGTGTGCGCCGTGCGCGGGTCCAGGTTGTCGGGCAATACCGCGCCGTCCAATGCGGCGGCGATATCTTCGCCCAATTTCGCGTTCGCGCTGCGGTAGGTAACGGCGATCTCGCCCGGCGAGGCGGCCAGCGACACCGTGCAAGCCCCGCGCACGATATCAGGCGTGAGCAGCAGCAAATTCAAAATCACCTTGCCGCTGCCCGCGGGCATATCCACGGAGGTCGGCGGCCAATCGATGTTGACCTTGGTATCTTCGAAATAGGCGAGGGCGACGGAGCGGATTTCATCCAGCTTTACATCCTGTCCCGCGAGGCCATAGGCATAGCGGAAAGCGCGCAGGCGGCGGGATGCATTACGGGCGCTGTCGGCGATCAGCAGGTCGGCATCAGGGCGGGCTTCGTCGCCGACCTCGGCGATCAGTTCGATGCCGTTGTTGATGGCGCTGATGGGCGAAATCAAATCATGGCACAGGCGCGAGCAGATCAGCTCAGCCACGCGCAGGTCTATCCGGTCGTCAGTCATCGGTCCTCAGTTTTTGTTATCTTTGCGTAGCATATTAGGTGGAATATTCAATGAGGCACAGGCAGATAAAGAATGGAGGGCCCGTTTATTCATGAGTTCTGCTTGTAAATTGGGGAAAATATTAGTATAGCATTAGGCGTTGGAGGCATCCTTTATGACATACAATTTACTGCAAAGGCTCGGCATGGAAACGGCGACCCAATCCAAGGGTGGTTCAGACAAGGTGCCACCAACCGTGGGGATTCAATCTTCGGATGCGGGCGGGGCTTCTGATCCGTCGTTACTCTCTCCTGCCATGCGTGAGTGGATAAGAAGAAGCCGTGCCGACCGGAATTTGACAGTTGAAGGGCTTAGCGAACGCTCCGGGTTAGACGCGAATACCATCAAGGGATTAGAGAGCGGCGAAGTTGGTGAACCTTCGGTTGATGTGCTGAATAAGCTTGAAAAGGGATTGGGTCTTCAAACAGGGATCATTCATGAAATAATGGCTGATGCAAAACGTCTTGAAGGTCTATCGCAAGCGAGAAGAGCAAAACGAGAGGGATTTTATTTTGATTTTTAGAGCATCCGACCGCGCCCGTAGCTCAGCTGGATAGAGCGGTTGCATCCTAAGCAATAGGCCGGGAGTTCGAATCTCTCCGGGCGCGCCAGTTAGGGTTTCAGTTTTGAAATTACCTGAAGCGCAATAATCCCCAGCGATTTTCCTGGCCGCCGCTTCCGTGAGTCCCAGCCGTCGATAAAGCCGCTATATCTATTTCAAGATGCCAGAATTACTTTAATCCGAAACCCTGTTCCGTAGACCTTCTGGTAATGTTGTTTTGGTTCACGGGCACAGGCGTCATTTTCATCTTCGCCGCCAATACATTCACGGCATCAACGAAATCATCGAAGGATGCAAACCGAACGGCTGCGGCTGTCGGCGTCATGCAGCATCCGGATAGATCATCGACAAAATTAACTTCTTTGCCGAGCCCCAGGCCAATGCCGCCTATTATGCCTGTGATGATGGCCATACGGCCTGTATAAGGGGTTCTTTCATCATCAAAATGGCCAATTTCCAGGCCGCCGCCGCTATCGATGTTAATCGTGATATGGGCCGGCAATGCCCAGTTATCACTGCGTCTTCCAATTTTGCTTGTCGTGTAGGCCGTAGCAATGATTTCGGCGCATTGTTCGGCGCGGGATTCTAATGTCTTATCACCCAAATATTTCAGCTTGTATCGAATGGTCATTCTATTCTCCTTAAAGTTTGGCGAAAATATTACTTGTAAATATATTATTTATCCGCCGTGAAAGCAAAAAATTTAATACTTTCATGGTTAAGTGTTTGCGCGCCGGTCCAGCCGGATGTGACCCCTTGCCATCCCGCGCGGTTTCGGGGATGTTTAGATTCATGACATTGCCGCCGTTTTTTGAATTTGCATGGCTGACGCCGCAGTTGGAATCTTCAGCTGTGATTTTTCTGGATATCGTAATTGCGATGCTGCTTGGCCTGATGGTGGGGTATGAACGGTCTTATCGCGGCCGCGCGGCGGGGATGCGGACGTATAGTTTCGTATGCATGGCCTCCTGCGCGATGACGGCGATGATGGGCTATCAAAAACACTGGTTCGGCGGGGCGGAGGTCTTTGCGGGCGGCGATCCGGGGCGGGTGATTCAGGGAATTATCACCGGCATCGGTTTTTTGGGCGCGGGCGTGATTATGCGCGACGGGCTGAATATTTCCGGCCTGACGACGGCGGCGTCCATTTGGGCGGTGGCCGCGGTCGGCGTATTGGTGGGATTAGGGATGTATTTGCCCGGGCTGTTTCTGGCCATATTGCTGATGATGGTGATGATGTGGGGATCGAAAATCGAATTCCTGTTTCCCACCCATTACGCCGTCGCGGTGAATTTGCAGTTCAGTAAAAATTTCACGCCGCCCGAGGACGAATTGCGCGCGTTTTTTACCAAGCACGGTTACAAAATCGCCAAGGGATCTTTTTCGACGGTGGCGCGGCTCGGGCAATATGAATGGCGGTTCATCGTCGTTTCCGTCGGGCGGAATATCAGCACGCCATTGGTTGCGTTGAACCAGTTGCTGTCAGGCATGCAGGGTGTGGATGCGTGCCATTTGTCTTATTCGCGGAATTAGGGCGCGGGTGCGGGTGGATTGACGCCGCCATCGCCAATCGATTTCGGCCTTGGTTTTGCTTTTGAAAGAATATCGCGCATGTCCTTAGGCAGATCGGCCAGCGGCCCGGGCTTGCCGATATGATGCCGGAAATGGCAATCGCGGTTCATTTTTAAACCGTTGCTGAAAGTAACATCAACCTTGAATGTGTAGTAATCCACCGGGCGGAAAGAGGTGGATTTCTGTACCTCTTCCAGCTCGTAAAATTCGGGCGGCGAATAGCCGCTGCTGCCTTCGTTGTCAAAGTTCTCGCATACTTTCGTAACTTTACAGCTTACGGCGATGCGCGTGTCAGACGGCACGCCGTGGGGGAATGTCCGTGTCGGTTCGCACAAAATAACCGGGGTGGTTTTTGTATAGTCGGGATTATTATGGGGGGTGTTGGATTCAAATATGATTTCGTTATATTGGATCGCGCAATCATAAAGCCATTCGGTGATTGTTTGCTGCATTGTGGCCGGGCATTCGGAAAATTGTCCCGATACGGTTTCGCCCTTCAGAATATTTTTTAGCGCTTGATCCGGCAGGCCGAGCAGGAAAAAGCGCAGCATGGCTTCTTCTTCAAAAGAATCTACGGTTCCACCTGTTCCGCCGCCTTTGGTATCAAAAGACGCTTCGAAGTCTTTTATATTTGATCCCGCCAGCCCCGCTATGTTTTGCACAGAGTAATTAAGGACGCCAGGCGGATTGGCCGCCAGAAAATCGCGCATCGCCATAATATCAAGGGTTCCAGGCGCGCCGTTTTTGATGGCATCACGCAAGGATTTACGGTCAACGCGCGCGGGCGCAATGCCGGGCTTTAAAGCAAACCATCTGTTGCCGTCGGATTGCGGGTTGTTGCTTTCCGGGGTGATGTCCAGGCCGGTTAAAAAATCTTCCTGAGTAAACTCATCGCCGCCAATGGCCCCCATGCACGGCGCGAAAATGGTGTCGTATAACGGCATCACCAGATTTCCCCATCGCGGCATGCCTATAAAAATTGCGGATGTGATCGCTTCAAGCGGTTCATAGGATACAGGATCCTGAAACCAGGCGCGGATAGTGGGGGATGCATTTTTAAAGGGCGGTGTGGAGAGGATGTTCTGATCTTCCAATCGACAGAAATCGATAAATTCTTTGAAGGGATCGTCATCCGGCACCGTCAGGCGATGTTTTGGGGGCGCTTTGCGTTTTTGCGCGCCATCCGTTTCATCATCCATATTATCTGGCGGCTCCAGTTTTTCCAACGGGCTTGGGGGAGATTCTAGCACATCCGATAGCGCGACACCGTTGCTTCCGATCACCATCGTCCCGATTTCAAGGTTGCAATCTTCATTCAGGCGAAGCGACAGGGAAATTTCGGCGATATCATCGATATTTTCCGGATTGGGGACGATCTCTTTCAACCTTTGCTTGCTGTCCTGCTGCAACTTGCATTCATCTTTATATCTTTCCAGCGGCTTGCGTATCGCATCGTCACTCAAGTGGTGTTGCATTCCTCTGGGGTTGGTTGAAAAAACCACACGCTCGCCCGAGAGCAAAATATTCGACAAGGCTGGCGCCCCCATGGCGTCAACGATCTGAAGACCGAGCGCGCCCACAGGATTGCTGAGCGGCAGATAGCCGCGCTCGGCCTGTTCAGCATAATAATCTTTGATGCTTTTTGAAACATTTTGCATGCAAATTTTAAATTTTTCCGCTCTTTCCGCTTGCAGGTATTTTTCCAAACGCCTGCGGTCGGCGGTGGTTTGTTTCAGCTGAAAACCTTTGCCCGCCGGTTCCCAGGTTGCGTACATCACCTTTGCGATTTGTTTTTTCAAATCTTCGGGTGTTACATCGGCAACGCGGATTAGGGCCCGTTCTTTGGCGAGCAAAGGTGAAACGGTTAATTGCTCTCCCAATAATTGGGACAGCTCTTTTGCAATTTCTTCCCACGTTTTCGCGCGCGCTTCATAGGTAACGGGCGCGGATGATTTGGCTTGAGCCGCAGGCGCGAATGAAGGTATGGCGGGCGAAACCATAATAAAACTTGCCGCCCGTAAAAGGTCTCTGCGCGAAATTGTCGACATAGTGTATTTCCGGAAAATTAAGGTTAAGAGGATTATTAAAACGGCTGTGAGTGCAGTTGTTATAAAAACTTTCTCAAGGTTTTACAACTGGAATTCCCGGTTTGTCAGGGAATCGGCAATGCGGCGTGCCAGTCCGTTGTTGCTCGTTGCGCTCACGAAGACTGGTGGCCCCGGCCGGACTCGAACCGGCACGCCACGAGGACACACGATTTTAAGTCGTGGGCGTCTACCGATTCCGCCACGGGGCCTGTATCAAAAATACCAAACGAACATGAACAATAATATAATACAAAGCAATCCGGCAATGTGATAATATAAAAAGTCGGTGTTTGCATAGGGGCGCCGAGTCAATATAATCGCTTTCTGCGTGAAAATTCCGGAGTTGCGCCATGAAAATCATCAGCCGTTTTGCCATTACGTTTTTCCTGGGGGCAGGTTTGCTGGCTTCGTCCCAGTCTTTTGCGCAGACGCCGGGGCTGGGCGCACCTCCGGCTTCCTCTCCGGCCGCTGCGGGAGTCCAGTCTGCTATTCCCATGCCGCAGCCTTCTGCCGTGGCTCCCTCCGCGCCGACGCTGCCTAAGCCGGCGGATCCGGGTGGGGCTACAGCAGCCGCATCAACGGCGGCCCCGGCCAGCAATGTGAATAATGCGAATCCTGTCCCATCGGCAATTGCGCCCGCGGTTCCCAAGGAAGATTATAAAGCACGCCATGCTGAGGAATTAAAAAAGCGCGCGGAAAAGAAACGGGCCGAGGAAGGGGCAAAGGCCGCGCGCAAGGCCGAAATGGATAAGAAAAAATCCGAACGTGATGCCAAACGGGCCACGCGCAAGGCTGCTTCCGATAAGCGCAAAGCCGCACGGGACGCGAAGATGAAGGCGATGGCGGATAGTTTCAAGGCATCAAGTTCTTCTCCTAATAGCAATGGTTCGTCTAATAACAATTCCTCCAATTCCAATGTGCATTAGGCTGACGGCTCAGTGGATAACCTGATCACTACCGTTTTAGCCATTGGCCTGCTTAGTCTGATCGCGGCATTGGGCACAACCTATGGATCTGAGGCGATCCAGGCTTACCAGGCAAAAGTTGATGCCGCGCATATTGTCGCAGATGCCCAAGCCATCGCGGCGGCGTGGAAATCCTATGCGCGCGGGAATAATGGCGATCCGACCCTGGCTGGTTATTGCTGGGGATCGTCTGGTGCGACGGATTTGGTCACGGCTTATATGAACCATCTGCCTTCGCCGCCTACAAGCGCCGCTGATAATACGGTGAATTATTATTATCCCGCTGTGTTGAAAAATTACGGCACGAATGGCGCGACGACCAAGGTGGGGCCGACTTATACGCCCGCGGATACGATTGCGTTGCAGTTAAAAAGTCCACGTGTTTGCGCGGCAATTGCGACGTTGGGCGGATATTCCGCTGCGACAACGGCAACGTCTTTATCGGGTGATCTGACAGCCTATAGCACGCGCCAGCCTTATGATTGCCTGTTCGTTGATACAGCCAGTACAGGCTCGCCCGCGCAGGGCGATAGCATGCTGTTTATCTACCGGGTGTTCGATCAGAACAATTTTACGACTTCGGCGCGAAGCGCGTGTCCTTAACAATAGATGCAAGATAGCAAGAGGCAAAAAATAATCTTGCTTCTTGCCTCTTGTATGCTTGCTTCTATTCTTCGTCTTTCCGCCCTGTTTTGCGTTCCGTAATACGCGCGGCTTTGCCGGTCAGGCGGCGCAGGTAATACAGTTTCGCGCGGCGCACGCGGCCTTTGCGGACGACGGTGATGCTGTCGACGCGGGGGGAGTAGAGCGGGAAAATCCGCTCAACGCCTTCGCCGGCGGAGATTTTGCGGACGGTGAAGGCGGAGTTTACGCCGGCTTCTTTACGCGCGATGCAAACGCCTTCGAAGGCCTGAATACGTTCACGCGTGCCCTCGACGACTTTGACGTTCACTTTGATGGTGTCGCCCGCGGAAAATTCGGGGATTTTTTTGTCGCCCAAAGCCTTTTGCATTTGCTTGGCTTCGAGTTGTTGCAGCAGGTTGCCCTGTTGCGGTTGTGGTGCAGCTTTGGCTGCGGCTTTAGCTTTCGCCATGTTGGTCTCCTTTGGCAGCGGGTTTTATCCCGTTTTCACCTTTGTTGTTGTCGTTTTATTTTTTAGGCGGGCCCAATAAATCAGGCCTGCGGGCACGGGTTATAGCGATTTGCTGCTCCCGGCGCCAGCTTTTTATTTTAGCATGATGGCCGGAGAGAAGGACGTCTGGGACGGTCTGACCGCGCCATTCCTGGGGCCGGGTGTAGTGTGGATATTCCAGCAGGTTTTCGGTGAAACTTTCCTCGTCGTGCGTGGTGGCGTTGCCCAGCACGCCGGGCAGCAGGCGGATGACGGCATCGAGCAAAATTTGCGCGGCCAGTTCGCCGCCCGAGAGGATGTAATCTCCGACCGAGATTTCTTCAAAGTTGTGGTGGTCGAGGGCGCGTTGATCGACGCCTTCATAACGTCCGCAAAGGAGGGTGAGGATTTGTTCCTGTGCGAGTTCGCGCACTAGATTCTGGTTCAGTAATTTCCCGCGCGGCGAAAGATAAATTTTGCGGCCTGCATTTGGAATGTTTTTGACGGCCGCATCAATGATGTCCGGTTTAATCACCATCCCCGCGCCGCCGCCAAAGGGCGTGTCATCCACCGTCTTATAATTATCCGTGGCGAAGTCGCGCAGGTTGGTGGCGGTGAAAGACCATTTGTTTTCGGCCAATGCCTTCCCCGCCAACGCCGCGCCGAGCGTGCCGGGAAACATATCGGGAAAGAGAGTGAGGATTTGCGCGTGCATCCCCTGACCATATCCGTTCAAATTAGAAATGTTAATCTACAAACCAAGGAAAGCCCGAGGTCCACCTTGATCTAATCCAAGTTGAGGCGCCAAAGCTTTATTAAACGCCTGTAGATTGAGTCGCAGCAATCTGGCGTGGCAATTCTGATTGGCTTTACGGTGCAACGCGGCAAGCGTTGATTTCGGCAATTTAGTTGCCAGAAGCTCGGTAATTTTCAAAGCGTAGGCTTTAATAATCGCATGGTCGCTTTCAAGGGCTGTGCCAAGAATTTTAGCAATTTCATTGGGACGAAGACCGGTATCAAATGCTTTAAATAGCGCGAGGTATTGGCTGGCCGGATCTGTTTTGGGCAAAAGATGTTTTGGCTTTTGAGGTGGTTGGGGGCCAACAGAAAAACCCATGTCGGCGGGATCAAATGCGCCATTGCCATCATCTTTGTGATCGTCTTGAAATTTTTTCTTCGTTTTTTCATCGAATTCAGGCTCAAGTATCGCAGAGAGCGCCGCCATGACGGGAATAGCAACCTCGGCTCCTCGTTCTTGCATTAAGTGGAGGCCTAATACTTGGAATGCATTGTAATCATAGGTAATTGAGTTTTCTGCGAATGCTGCAGTTAGTTGTTTTGTCAGGAAGCCTTTTAATTCTTTGTCGATTTTGACGCCGTAAGGTTTGACTGCTTCGGTAACTTGCGCCACCGTCTCTTCAGCATTTAAGGGTTTCACTATTAACATGGAATTTCCTTTCATGGGATTATGATCCAATATAATTGCATCACAGTCATTAAAACAAGAAATTTTTTACTTTCATCGCCAACTCATTGTTATTCAGTCATTTCCGGCGGATTGATAATGATCACTTCCGCATCAAAATCCACCTGTTGCACCACATCCTGCGTAAAGGGCAAAAACTCCGTTTCGTTGTTTAATTTTTCGATTTCCAGCAGGTCGCCCGCGCCGAAGTTTTGGATGGATTTGACGATGCCGAGGTGCTGGCCGTCGGCGGTTTGCGCGGCGAGGCCGATGAGGTCGATGTGGTAATATTCGCCGGGCGCGGCGGCGGGCAGGGCGGTGCGGGGGATGAAGAGTTCTGTGCCGCGGAGTTGTTCAACGGCAGTGCGGTCGTCGATGGATTTGAATTTGACGGTCAGGTTTTTGCCCATCATGCGTTGTTCGTCGATTTCAAACGCGCGGCCGGATTTATCGTGCAGCGTTTTGTATTCTTTCGCACGCGCGGGGTCTTCGCCATGCCAATACAACTTCACCCACCCCCGCACGCCGTGCGCGGAGAGGATGGTGGCGAGGTGGATGTTACGTGGCATTATAAATGCATGTCACCCCGGCCACCGGCTGTGCCGGACCATTCGTCAGGCAGAAGCCGGAGTGCCGGGGTCTGCCTCGACATAATCACGGTGCTTGAGAATGCGTTCATGTGGAACCGCAGACCCCGGCACGAGGCCGGGGTGACAGGGTGGTTACGCAGCGGATTCTGCACTTGCTTCTTCAGCAGGCGCTTCCGCAGGCGCGGCTTCTGGTTTCGGCTCCGGGGCGGGCGCATTCTTCGCGGCTTCCGCCTCAGCTTTCGCCTTTTCAGCCGCTTCACGCGCTTTTTCCGCCATGGCTGCTTGTTCGCGCGTGCGTTCTTGCGCTTTTTTCTTTGGTGCGGATTGGGTTGGTTTGTCGGTGACTTTACGCGCTTCGATCATGCCGGCTTGCGACAAAAACAACGCGACGCGGTCGGTGACTTGCGCGCCGACTTTCAGCCAGTGTTCGATGCGGTCTTTTTGCAAAACCACGCGGCCTTCGGAATCCTTGGGCAACATCGGATTATACGTGCCGATTTTTTCGATCCAGCCTTTGTCGCGCGCCATGCGGCTGTCGGCGACGACGATGCTGTAGTGCGGGCGTTTTTTGGTACCACCGCGTGCGAGTCTGATTTTTACTGCCATTGTTTTCTCCTGTGTGTTTTTAACGGCGTTGATTTCCAAACAATGCGCCCAGGCCACCCGCGCGCATCATTCCTTGAGCTCCACCCATGCGCTTCAGCTTTTTCATCGCGTCCTGCATGGTATAGAATTGTTTGAGCAGGACGTTGACCGCCTGCACATCCACGCCCGCGCCATTCGCAATGCGAATTTTGCGGCGTGCCTTGATGATATCGGCATCCAGGCGTTCGGCGCGTGTCATCGAATTGATGATGGCGATTTGGCGGTCGATGACTTTATCGTCAATTTTTTGGCCTTTCAGCATGTCGCCCATCTGGCCCATGCCGGGGAGCATTCCCAGAATACTGGATAATCCGCCCATGCTTTTCATTTGTTTGAGTTGGGATTTTAACATTTCAAGGTCGAATTGGCCCTTCATCACGGCGGCGGCCATTTTTTCGGCTTCGGCGGCGTCGATGGTGGCGGCGGCTTTTTCAACGAGCGCGACGACGTCGCCCATGTCGAGGATGCGGCCCGCGATGCGCGCGGGATCAAAAATTTCCAGCGCGTCGATTTTTTCGCCGACACCCGCGAATTTAATCGGCTGGCCGGTGATATGACGCATCGACAGCGCCGCACCGCCGCGCCCGTCGCCGTCGAGGCGCGTGAGGACGAGGCCGGTGATGCCGATTTTGTCGTGGAAAATCCGCGCGGTGTTGACGGCGTCTTGTCCGGTTAAGCTGTCCGCAACGAGTAACGTTTCTGTCGGCGCGGCGAGTTTTTTGACGCGCGCGAGTTCGCTCATTAATTCATCATCGATGGAGAGGCGGCCGGCGGAGTCGAGGATGAGGACGTCGAACCCTTCGCGTTTCGCGGTGTCGATGGCGCGCTGCGTAATCGCATCCGGTTTTTCATTTGCGATGATCGGTAATGACGCACCGCCGATTTGTTCCGCGAGGATGCGTAATTGTTCCTGTGCAGCGGGACGGTAAATGTCGAGTGATGCCAATAACGTTTTTTTGTTTTGTTTGTCAGCGAGGAATTTTGCGAGTTTCGCGCTGCTCGTCGTTTTCCCCGAACCCTGCAAACCCGCCATTAAAATCACAACGGGCGGGGAGGCGGCGAGGTTGAGTTCCGATACGCCGCCGCCGAGCAATTCGATCAACAAATCGTTGACGATTTTGATGACTTGCTGGTCGGGTTTGATGGCGCGTAATACGGACTCGCCGATGGCGTGTTCGCGTGCCTTGGTGAGGAAATCTTTGACGACTTCGAGGGCAACGTCAGCTTGCAATAACGCCGTGCGCACCGCGCGCAATGCGTCATCCACATCGGCTTCGGTTAAAATGCCTTTGCCGCCGAGTTTACGGAAAACGCTGGAAAGGTTTTTGGAGAGGTCGTTAAACATAGCAGACGAGCAGACGAGCAGACGAATAGACGAAGGAAGGGCGACGGCGACGAATACCGATTTTAATCGAGATAATTTTTTTATCTCGTCTGCTCGTCTGCTCGTCTGCTCGTCTGCTTTTCATAATTTTACTCCCATTCTTACCAGCCACATGCCGAGGATCAGTGCGAGCAAAGAAATTCCAACCGAAGCAAACAAATAAATCGCCGCTTGTATATATTGCCCGCGTTCGAACAGCATGATGGTATCGAGTGAAAAACTGGAAAACGTCGTAAAGCCGCCCAGAATGCCGACGGTTAAAAAGGCGCGGACATTTTGCGGGGTATCCCACACGTGGGCGAACGTGGAAATCAAAACACCCATCAGGAATGAACCCAAAATATTAATCACCAGAATGCCGAGCGGAAAATCACGGTGCCAGATTTGCATGACCCCGGTATTGACGAAATGACGCGCCACCGCGCCCAATCCGCCGCCCAGGAATACTGCAATTACTGTTTCCATCATTACTCCAAACATCCCAAACGCCATTGAGGCCGGCGAGCGCAACGCGCGGACCGGCCTAGATCCTCGGGTCGTGCGAACCGTATGTACGGCGCCGCCCGGCTGGACCCCCATTGCAAAATGCCTTGGGATAAAAGCGGGATAAGGCCCCTCAGCCCAAAAGTCAAGAATTTTTAGCGTTATTTGATCATCAGGCGGATAAATAACATCCTTGCCGATTTTTTATGAAAGTAATCGCAGAAAAACTTTGACTCTTACCCCCCAGGCACGCCTATAAGAGTGCAAGGGTAATCCTGAACACACAACAGACTTTGGAGATAAAAAATGAACTTACAATCCACCTTGGGCCTCGGCCTTCAAATAGCGCAAGCTGCATATGCAAAAGTTAGGCAAGCACCTAACAAATTGACTGCCGCGGCAGTTGCGGGTGTTACTCTATTTATTGCGGTTGGCTGCGGCGGCGGCGGTGGTGGCGGTGGTAGCCCTATCACGGCAAACGATGGTGTGTCTGTTTATGCCTCCCTTTGGCAGCAGAGCGATCCGCAGGTTGTCGCAAAACGCGTGGCTGCCATGCAGCAGGCGTTCGCGTTGCATGATAACGCAGTGACGGGTTTGTCAAAAGATTCTACATCACCGGAAGAAGTGCTGATCAACAGCGCATCCAATTTTACAAAGAATGCGCCTGCGCAACCGGCAAATGGATCCTATTCCGACATTAATAATAATTACATGCTTACGGAAGGCATGGCGGCGGCTCAGGGCGGCAACGGTGGAACTGTAACGTTTCCTTTGGCTCAGTACTCCGCTATTTTCAAGCAACTGGACAAGCTTTCGGCGAGCTCCAATGCGACTGATATCGCGGTGGCGGCGGCTAACATCAGCACGATGCTCGGCAAGGCTAAAGGCGTAATCGCTCCATCATCTTCTGCTGCGGCTGAAGCTGTGGATCTCTACAACAAACTGACAGGCACCAGCGGCGTTGGCGGAACGACGAAGTTGGATGATTTCTGGACTGCTTGGAAGGCCTTTGTTGCCAGCCCATCCGACACAACGGCTGGTACGGCATCCACCAAAGCGGCTGCACTGGGCGTAACGATCCCATCGACCTATAGTTCAACGGGTAACTTGGCGGCAGGTCAATCGGCATTGGGCGTTTTCCAAGGCCGTGGCGAAATCATCCGCGAGTCTGCTGATGGCAAGACGTTTGAATACGACATCATCGGCCAAAGCGGCGGCGACACAACGCAAGTTGGCCGCGGCGGTGTTGACCTGATCGGCGGCACGCAAGGCAGCGAAGCGGTTAATCTTTTATCCGTTGATCCGACCCAAACAAATGGTTGGGAAGCTGTATCTGGAGCCATCAAGGATACCTTCACTGTAAAAGACGGCGGCAACGGCACGACTTCGATCAATCCGACGGATCCTGCTGGCGCAGCGGCTTTCAGTGCGGATACGAATAACAAAAACGCGTCCGGTTTGGCGTCTGATCTGACCAAGTTTGGATTCCCTGTTCAGAGCAACATCGTTCCATTCGATCCAGATCCAACGGTTGCCGGTGCGACAAAAGGATTTGTGGAATATGGCTATGCGCCAGGCCAAGGTTCTGCGGCTTTGAACGGCTTCAACTCTTATGGCTTTATCAACAACGCGTATCCTGCCAACTCAGACTACGCCCTGGTAACGCAAGCGGGTCCGAACGCCTTTATTGCTTCTTCAGGCACTTTCATCGCCAAGGTAAAAGTGGGTTCCTTCTCACAAACGAGCCAGAGCACGTCAAGCGCTGCTTGGGATGCTGATTGGCAAGCTGCCGGTAAAGCATACGGTTTCGTGGTGGATGATACGCCTCCAACACCGGCTGAGATCAAAATGATCAATGCTATGCGTGCAAGAACTGCGGCTGCGTCGCAAAGCCCAGGCTTGCAGAGTTTGTTGAACCCAGTTGGCGCAGCTAAACCAGCTGCTCAGCCTCGCGTTTCAACGGGTCTGCGGTTTGGCAACTAAGCCTTAGCAAATCAATTCCAAACCCCCGCCAAATCGGCGGGGGTTTTTTATTGGGTGACGTTCGCGGTGCCGCGTGATACCAAAACATCATGCGCGTGGCGGTTTTGATTTGCGTTTATAACAATCCGGATGGCTTGCGCCGGACGCTGGACAGTCTGCGCGGCGAGGCGGGGGATTTCACCGTCGTCGTCGTGGATGACGGCAGCCCGGCGGCGGCCGTGATTAACGCCGCCGATTATTCCTTTCCCATCCATCTGCACCGCTTGCCGCAAAACGGCGGCATCGAATACGCTTCGAATAAAGCCGCCGCCATCGCTCACCGCCTGGGCGCGGAATTTATCGCGCGGATTGATGCGGGCGATTTGTGGGTGCCGGGGCGGCTGGCCTTGCAACTCGCCGCGCTGGATGCCGATCCGAAATGCGTCGTCGTCGGCTGCGCGGCGGAGGCGTTTTATCCCAATGGCGAAAAGGCGATGGTGATCCGCCATCCGAGCGGTGATGCGGACATCCGACGTTTCATGCATATCAATTCCGCCTTTGCGAATGTCACCACGCTCATCCGCCTATCCACCGTAATCGCGGCGGGCGGTTACCCCATCAACTATCCGGCGGCGGAGGATTATGCGCTTTATTGGCGTTTGCTGCGCATCGGCGAGGGGATGAACCTCGACATCATCGGCACGCGCTTTGAATATGCCAATCCGGCATCCATCAGCAACCGCCGCTACCGCGCGCAGCAGGTCAGCCGTTTGCGCCTACAACTGCGCTATTTCGATCCGGTAGTGAAAGAAAGTTATCAGGGCTTGGCGCGCAGCCTGATCGCGATTTTAGTGCCGCGGAAATTGTTACAGCGGTTCAAAAAAATCCTCGGCCTGCGCGGCGCGAATATCACGGCGGCTGAATAATAGGACAGCTTTTAACCATCATTATTCTCACCTAGAATACCGCCATGTCGGAGTCGAAACAGTCACAGCCCATCACCCGCCGCCAGCGCCGCCGCGAGAAAATCTGCGCGGTGTGGCTGTTTTTGGGTGATGTTTTAACGCTGGCTTTATCCTTTCCGCTGACCGCGTTTTTATCCGCGCATCTTTCGCACATGATCAGCGGCCGCGTGTTCCAAACCGGCGCGTGGGATATGCAGCGCCTGTGGATTTTCGCGGGCCTGTCGATTGTTTTGTTATTGTGGCTGACGAACAAAGGCCACTACCGCAAGCGCCAGGATTACGCCGCCGAAGCGCATGCGATCATTAAATCCGTTGCGATCATCGCATTGTGCGACAGCTTTTTGTTATTTGCTTTGAAATATGATTTCTCGCGCCTGTGGCTGGTGTCGAACTGGCTGGTGGCGGCGCTGGGCCTGTGCATGGTGCGGCCTTTGGTGAAAAATTTATTGATCAAATTCGGCTTGTGGAACATTCCCACCGTTGTCGTCGGCACGGGCGAGGGCGCGGCGCAGGTCGCCGACGCACTGCGCGCGCAACCCTATCTCGGCTATGATGTGCGCGAAGTTTATGTGCCGGATGAAGGCGATAATCTGCTCACGCGCCTGAATGTGACGGCGGTGAACTACGTGATTTTGGCGACATCATCGCTGCCCGCCGCGATAGCGCGGGATGTGCAGCAATTGCTCACGCGCGCGCGGGTGCCTTTTGCCTTTGCGCCGGCGGTGCATGGCTTGTCGCTGATCGGGATGGAGCAGCAGATTTTATTCTCGCATGATGTTTTGCTGATGGCGGTGCGCGATAACATCGCCCAGCCGATGGCGCGCGTATCGAAAATGCTGTTCGATTATGTGCTGGCGATGATCGGCCTCGCGGTGATTTGGCCGCTGTTATTGCTCCTGGCGTTTTTGATTAAAATTGAGGACGGCGGGCCGGTATTATACCGTCAGCGCCGCATCGGCCGCGGCGGGCGGGAATTCGATTGCTTTAAATTCCGAACCATGGCGGTGGATTCTGACACGCGGTTGCAGATGATCTTGGCCAACGATCCGCGCGCGGCGGCGGAATGGGCGGCGGATCATAAACTGCGCGACGATCCGCGCGTGACGGATACCGGAAAATTCCTGCGCAAAATCAGCCTGGATGAATTGCCGCAATTATTAAACGTGCTGTTCGGCGACATGAGCCTGATCGGCCCGCGCCCCATCACCACGGATGAAGTGGAAAAATACGGCGATGACATCGGGTTTTATTATTCCGTGCGCCCGGGCTTGACGGGCCTATGGCAAGTCTCTGGCCGCAATAATGTTTCCTACGCGCGGCGTGTCGAGCTGGACGGCTGGTATTCCCGCAACTGGTCGCTGTGGCTGGATATTGTGATTTTGTTAAAGACGGTGCCAGTGCTGTTGTTGCGCAAAGGGTCTTATTAATGCTCGGCCTCGCCAAACCCGTTTGGAATATTTCAGGATACGCTTTGCTCGCATTGGTGGCCTTGGCGCCTGTGACGTTCGGCGCGGTTATGCCGTGGGCTTGGGCGATGTGTGCGGTTTTGTGCGGGGTAATTTTATTGGTTGCCGCTTTGCCGACGATACTGGATTACGGCGCGCCTGCGCCGGATTGGCTGGCCTTGCGCTGGCCGGCGGCGTTGTGCGCGGTGGCACTGGTATGGGCGCTGTTTCAATTATCGCCTTGGCCTGCGGCGTGGCAATATCCGATTTGGTCTGTGACTAGGGACGTTTTAGGCAGGCCGCTGACGGGCGCGGTCAGTTTAAATCCGGCGGCGGGTTTGGAAATTATCACGCGCTGGCTGATGTACGCGGCGATTTTCGTGGTCGCTTACGTTTGGGGGCAGGATGCCAAGCGTTCGATGCGCGCGTTGAACGCGTTGGTGATCGTTGCGACGGTTTATGCCTTTTATGGTTTGATCGTTTTGTTTGCAGGCAGTGATTTGGTTTTGTGGATTCATAAACCGATGTATCAACTGGACGTGACTGGACCATTTATCAATAAAAATAATTTCGCCAGTTATCTGGGCGCGGCGCTGGTGATTGCGATTGGCTTGCTGCTGCGCCGGATTATGCATGACGCAACCGGAGCGGGCGTGCATGAGTTCTGGCGGCGGCTGATTGCCTTGCTGACGGGGCGCGCGCTGTATCTGACGGTGGCGGTGATTGTCTTGTTCACGGCGCTACTGCTCACGCATTCGCGCGCGGGATTGGCGAGTTTTGTGGTGGGGTTTGTGGTGCTTTTGGTGCTGTTGCGCCTTGCCGGATTACTCCAGGGTAAAATGTTTTTCTGGGGCGCTGGTGTCATGGCGGCGGTTTTGATCGCGCTGTTTTTCCTGTCGGGCGAAGGCGTGTTTTCCAGAATGGTCAGCGACGGCGAACCGGCGCGGCCGCAGCTTTATACATTGGTGATGAATGCGATCGCCGACCGTCCGTGGCTGGGCAGCGGGTTGGGGTCTTTTCCGCAGATCTTTCAGATCTACCGCACGGAGGATATCCCGCCGGAGTTTTTTACGGAGCGCGCGCATAGCGTCTATCTGGAAACCATGCTGGAGCTGGGAATTCCCGCCGCGCTGGCGCTTTTCGCTGGGCTGGGGTGGTTGATCTGCCGCATGGGTGCGAGCGTGACGGCGGATGCGCGTCACCGCACGATACCGGCGGTCTGTTCTGCCGCGGTTGTGGTGCTGTGCGTGCATAGCCTGGTCGACTTCCCGTTGCAGATACCGGGGATTACAATGACGTTTGCCTGGCTGTTGGGGTTGGGCGCGGCTCGTCTTCGCTAGCGCTGCGCCGGGCGCGGCACAGGTGAATCTCAAAAAAATGACAAACAACCCTATAGACCCCCCATTTGGGCTGATAATATTATTAATATAATCCTATAAATTGCAAGATTGTTGCGCCGCCCAAAGATGCGTTTGAGGCGCATCTCCGCATGAACGCAAGCAAAAATAACGTGCAATCCAGGCCGGAATTATGGTACCGATTAATGATGGCGCGGATGGCCCAGTCATTTTTATCGTTTTACAATCTTCCTTTTACGGTTGTGGTGGATGTTTCTGGACTTCACGCGGCGGTGGGCGGTGAAGAGGATGCCCTCATGGCCGTTCTGCATGGGTCAGATAAACCCTTTGATTATAATGTTGTAGGCATGACGCGTTTTCCCATGGAGGCCGCGTCAGCCCCCGATATCTTTTTTGTCAAAGGCAATGAGATGTTTGAAGTGGTTTCTTCGATCAGGCTTGATAAATTTCCGGAAAGCGATATTTGCCAGCAAATGCTGAGCGATATTCCTATTCTGGCTGACCTTCCATTATATGCCGTTTTCACAACCAAAACCGATAGGACTATCCGGTCATTGCCTAAAACATCGCTTATTCATCAATTGGATTGCAATTCAGGCAGTCCGAAATGGATTACGCAAACCGTCATGTCTCATTTGCGGCAAGCCGGCTGCGATTCATTCGTGCCGGCTTAGTCGCCGCCTGTTAACTCACGCCGCGCTGTTCGTTCATTTTGCTGCTCTCGCGCGAGCGTAAAACTTTGAGTTGTGAGCCGAGAGTTGAGCGGAGGTGGCTGTCCGTCAATTCAATCGCGTAATCGCCGCTAAAGCATGCGTCGCAATATTGCGGTTGTTTGGCGTCACGTTTCGCTTCGCCGACCGCGCGGTAAAGGCCGTCGAGAGAGACGAACGCCAGGCTATCCACATTGATAAACTCACGCATCTGTTCGAGCGTGTGGGTGTGCGCCAGCAATTCGGATTCTTCGGGCGTATCGATGCCGTAATAGCAGCTATGCATGGTGGGCGGCGATGAAATGCGCATGTGCACTTCCTTGGCGCCGGCTGAGCGCACCATGTCGACGATTTTGCGGGAGGTTGTGCCGCGCACGATGCTGTCATCCACCAATATCACGCGCTTGCCTTCAATAATGCCGCGGTTGGCGTTGTGTTTGAGTTTCACGCCAAGGTGGCGGATGTGATCAGTGGGCTCGATGAACGTGCGGCCGACGTAATGGTTGCGGATGATGCCGAGTTCAAACGGCAATCCGGCGGCATCCGCATAGCCCAGCGCGGCGGGCACGCCGCTGTCGGGCACGGGGCAGACAATGTCGGCTTCAACGCCGGTTTCGCGCGCGAGTTCGCGGCCGATGGATTTGCGTACTTCGTAAACCGGGTGGCCTTGCAACATACTGTCGGGACGCGCGAAATAGACGTATTCGAAAATGCAAAACTTCGACGGCGCGGATTTAAATGGTTTGGATGACGTAATGCCTTTGCTGTTGATCACCAGCATTTCGCCGGGTTCCAGATCGCGCACGAAATTCGCGCCGATGATGTCGAGCGCGCAGGTTTCTGACGTGACGATCGGCACGCCATGCAATTCGCCCAATGACAGCGGCCGCACGCCATAGGGATCGCGCACGGCGATTAATTGATCTTTCATCAAAGCGACGATGGAATAGGCGCCTTTGACCTGTTGCAATGCCTCCGTCAGGCGTTTTTCCGCCGGACCGACGGCGCGGGCCATCAATTGAATGATGGCTTCGGTATCGCTGGTGGAGTGGAACAGCGCGCCTGCTTGCACCAGCGCCTGGCGGATGGTGTTGGCGTTGGTGAGATTGCCGTTATGCGCCACCGCGAAACCGCCGAAATCGAAATCGGCGTAGAGCGGCTGGACGTTGCGCAATGCGCTTTCACCCGTGGTGGCATAGCGGTTATGGCCGATGGCCATGGTGCCTTTCAGGCGTGAAATCACATGCGGCTGGTTAAGCGTGTCGCCGACGAGGCCGAGGGCGCGGTGGACGTGAAAATCGGTGCCGTCATAACTGACCACGCCGGTGGCTTCCTGGCCGCGGTGCTGGAGCGCGTGGAGGCCGAGGGCAGTCAGCGCAGAGGCGTCCGGGTGATTATAAACGCCGAAAATGCCGCATTCTTCGTGGAATTTATCGTTATCATGGGTGATGGGAAGGGTCACTGGCCGATTGCCTCTTTCACCGCTTTAATTAGTTCTTTCACACTGGGATTGCCAGCGGAATCTTTGTCTTTTTTGGATTTATCTTTCTTTTCTTGGGCGGGTTCGGCCAATTCATCCTTTTTCTGCGCGGCTTTTTTCAGCGCGCCGAAATCCGTGCGCTGATCGTCATGGATTTGCGAGGGCGGAATGAATTTGCGCAATGCCTGGGCGCCGTCTTGTAGGAACGGGTAGGCGTGGGATTGCGTGAGCCAATCAGGGTAAATTTTAGGATCGATATAGAGGTTTACGAGGAGGTAGGGCAGCAGCACAATCAGCGCGCCGCGCAAAAATCCGAACAAAAACCCCAGCGAATGATCGATGGGACGCGAGAGCAGCGCGCGCAGCGCAGTCGCGCCGATAATGGCGATCAGGTTGATGATGATAATGCAGCCCAGGAAAATAATTGCCCGGCTGAAAATCCGCGCCACGCCGTGGTCGGGCAGCAGGTCATGCAGCGGTCCGTCGAGCAGGTGGCCGGTGTGAGCCGTAATAATAAACGCCGCGATCAGGCCGAGGATGGAGAAAATCTCCCGGCTGAACCCCCGCCACGCCGCCCAGCCGACAGACCAGGCGAGGAGGGCGAGGATGATCCAGTCGAGGGTGTGGAGGGTATTCCAATCAGGCATCATATATGACCCAAAAGTTTTCCTCCCCCTTGAGGGGGGGGTACCCTGCGAAGCAGGGGGGAGGGGGTGAATCTGCAAGGTAGAGATTAGAAGACAGGAAAGAAAGTATATGACGATAAAAGGATTTCATTTTCTGACATTTGATCTCTGGCCTCACCATCACCCCCTCCGTCGCACTTCGTGCGTCACCTCCCCCCTCAAGGGGGAGGAAGTTTTTTCAATGGATGAAATGAATTGCCGCAGTTCCCGCAACTGTTTCACGGCGATTTTGGCGTTCGGCAATTGCGCATCGCGCAGCGTCGGGATCACCGCGTCGGTGAACCCCAGTTTCGCGGATTCTTTTAATCGCAAATCGAGTTGGTTCACCGCGCGGATTTCGCCAGACAGGCCGATTTCGCCCATGATGACTTGGCGTTCGGGTAATGGCTCACCCGTGGCGGCGCTCACCAACGCGGCGGCGACGGCCAGGTCGGCGGCGGGTTCGGTAATCCGCAGCCCGCCCGCGACGTTCAGATAGACATCGAGTTGGGCGAAACTCATCCCCGCACGCGATTCCAATACGGCGAGGATCATCGCGAGGCGCGCGCTGTCCCACCCCACCACCGCGCGGCGCGGCGTGCCATAACCCGTGGGAGCAACGAGTGCCTGGATTTCGACGAGTAATGGCCGCGTGCCCTCCATGCCCGCGAAGACGGCGGTGCCGGACACGGGGTGATCGCGTTCGGCGAGAAAGAGGGCGGAGGGGTTGGTGACTTCCTGCAACCCGGTTTGGGTCATGGTGAAAACGCCGATTTCATCCGTCGCGCCAAAGCGGTTTTTGACGGTGCGCAGGATGCGGAACTGATGGTTCCGGTCGCCTTCAAAATACAAAACGCAATCAACCATGTGTTCGAGGACGCGCGGGCCCGCGATGGTGCCTTCCTTGGTCACATGGCCGACGAGCATCAGGGTGAAGCCGAGTTGCTTCGCCATGCGGATGAGCTCGCCCGCGCATGCGCGGACCTGTGCCACCGTTCCCGCCGTGCTGTCCAGCGCGTCCCAATGGACGGTTTGAATAGAATCAATAATTACAAGGCCATAGCCGCCAACTTTTAAAGTATTAAGTATGGTGGTGAGATCCGTTTCGGCGGCAAGGGTGAGCGGCGCGCCGATCACGCCCAGGCGTTGGGCGCGCAGGCGGATTTGATCCAGGCTTTCTTCGCCGGTGATGTAGAGGGTGGGGAGGTTGCCCGCCATCTGCGCGGTGACTTGCAGCAGGAGGGTGGATTTCCCGATCCCCGGATCGCCGCCGATAAGGAGCGCGGCACCCTGAACCAGCCCGCCGCCACAGGTGCGGTCGAATTCCGCAATACCCGTTTGGAGTCGCGGCGGTGCGGGTGTTTTGGCGTCGAGCGGCGCGAGTTCCAGTTGCCGACGACCGCCGGATTTGCCCCGGGATGATGAATGCATCGCGGCGCCGGGCGCGGTGATGTTTTTGGAAACGATTTCCTCGACCAGCGTATTCCATTCCGCGCAATGCGGGCATTGCCCTTGCCATTTGGCGGAAACCCCGCCGCAGGATTGGCAGACGTATTGTTTGGATTCTTTGGGCATGAAAGATGTCCTTGACAATATAAGAGGTCGACAATTAGTCTACAAGTTCAGATTTAGGGGGAAACAATGAAAGACGATGCGCCGCTGGGCAACCTTATTAAGCTTTATTGCAGCAGACCTGGAGATACTAGTGGTAATGCTTGGGATTTCACCTTTGATTTGGGAGGTATAACAAATATAAAAGGAAATAGTAACTACATCACATTTACATATCTTGATCCTAAAAACGGCGGATTTGGCAATTATCACGCTGCATCTTCGTCTAATAACGGAATTAGCGCGAAGAACTTAAATGAACTAGTAAGAGATGCCAAAGAACGGACGCAGCTTCCACAGATTATAAAGTCTTTAAATAGCCTGTCGCGGGAACAGTTTGCGGCGGCGTTGGTTTTGGCTAATCCGGAACTTGTAACCCCGGCCTTGGCGGAAGTCAAAAAAACGCATCCGAAACTTTTGCCTAATTAATCCCGCCTCACCGCCATCTCAATCGGCCCTTCCATCCGCCCGTGGATGAATTGGTCGACGTAGGCGTTGCCGCTGTGGTCGATCTGGCTGGCGGGGCCGTACCAGATGATGTGGCCTTGGTGCAGCATCGCAACGTGGCGGGCGATTTTGCGGACGCTGGCCATATCGTGCGTGATCGTCACCGCCGTCGCGCCGAGTTTTTGCACGCATTCAACGATCAGGTGGTTGATGACGTCCGCCATGATGGGGTCGAGGCCAGTGGTGGGTTCGTCAAAGAAAATAATTTCGGGATCGGTCGCGATCGCGCGCGCCAGGGCGACACGTTTTTGCATGCCGCCGGATAGTTCGGCGGGGAAAAGGTCTGCTACGTCCGGTTTCAATCCCACGTCGGCGAGTTTGGCGATGGCAATGTCTTTGGCCTCCGCGGCCGGGATGTTTTTCAGCGTGGTCAGGCCAAAGGAGACGTTTTCCCACACGCGCATACTGTCGAACAACGCGCCGCCCTGGAACAGCATGCCGAATTTATGCATGACTTCTTTCTCGCGGCGGCGGGCGGACATGTGGGTGACGTCGATGCCGTCGATTTTCACCGTGCCCGCATCGGGATTTAATAAACCCAGAATGCATTTAATGAGGACGGATTTCCCCGTGCCCGATCCGCCGATGACGACCAGGGATTCACCGGGCATCACGTCCAGATCAATGCCGTTCAGGACGACTTTTTTACCGAATTTTTTGGTCAGGCCCTGGACTTGGATTTTCGGTTGGTTGGTTTCCATGTCAGTGCGCGAAAAACAATCCGGTGAGGAAATAGTTGGTGAGGAGGATTAGAATGCTCGCGGAAACGACGGCGTTCGTCGTGGCGACGCCGACGCCCTCAGCGCCCTTGCCGGAGTTATAACCGTGGTAGCAGCCCATCAGCGTGATGATAAAACCAAACACGGCGGCTTTCACCAGGCCGGAAATGACATCCATATTTTGCAGGAAACTCCAGGTGTTTTGCAAATAGGTGTGCGGGTTGAAATCCAGGCGGTACACCGCGACCAGATAACCGCCGAAAACGCCGATGATGTCAGCCACCAGAACCAGGCAGGGCAGCATAATAATGCCCGCGACCAGACGCGGCGCGACGAGGTATTTAAATGGCGATGTTGAGAGCGTGCGCAGCGCGTCGATTTGCTCCGTCACTTTCATCGTCCCGATTTCGGCGGCGAATGCCGCACCGATGCGCCCCGCCACCATCAGCCCGCCGAGGACGGGGCCGAGTTCGCGGGTGATGGATAAAACAACGACGGATGCAATCGCGCTTTCGGCGCTGAAACGCGAAAAGCCGGTATAGGATTGCAGCACCAACACCATCCCCGTGAAAATCGCGGTCAGGCCGACGACGGGGAGGGAATAATAACCGACCTCAATCAATTGCCGCACGAGGTTGCGCCAATAAAACGGCGGACGGAAGATGTGCGAAACGGATTGCAGCGTGAACCAGGCAAATTGCCCGGTGCCCTGGCAGAATTGCAATAATACCGTGCCGATGCCTTGGCAGAAATCAAGCAGCAATGCGGCGGGGGAGCGGGTGGCGTCCATGAGTCTGGAAAGTAGCAGATGCAGGCCGGGAAACCAGAGGGATTTGAAGGTAAATTTTTTCTTGCAATTCGATATCTCCCTTTATTATGATGTCCGAATTGTAAGCAGGAGATAATTAAATGGTGGAATTACTTGAAAGATCGGCAGAGGCGCAAACAAGCCAGGGTGTCAAAGAGACTTTAGCTCCAGACACCCAGACGCATCCGGAGGATAGAAGGTTTGTGGATTTGGTTGGCCGCGCTATGGTTTACCGTGAATCCACGTCATTGCTTTACCCGGATAATGGCTGGGTCCTGACTGAGCATGGGGAGTCAGCGATATCAGCTGAAACCATGTGGGAGACTTATACAGATCCAAACAGGCATGAAGCGTATAAAGGGGTATTATTTAAAAATCTTCTTCAGCCGCCATCAGAGACACAAATAGTTTTCGGCGAAGGCGATGATTTTGAAATCTATTCAAATGTTTATTGTAAGAGGGTTTATTTGACTGGAAATGCGCAGCAAAGAGATGGGCAGCTTAAGAGGATAAGGGAAAGGCATCATGAGATTATAGGGAACCATTTGCTCGATGGCCGGATTAGGCTTTATTCCCAGAAGTGGTTGGATAAAGAAGGGGCGATAGATTTTATGACGCTGACAGCGGGAGAGCAAAAGAATTATTTTGAAACCTTATGGCATCGTAAAGTCATGCCGGTATTATATCCGAATGCGGGCGGCCCGGCGCAGGGGTTCACGCCCAATTAAGATATTTTGATATTCGCTTTATTTGCGGAAAATCAGCTTGTCATCCCGACCGAAGTGCGTAGCGATGTAGGTCTGGGATCTCACGAAAGTAGAGAGCTATTATCTTTCTGGGGATCCCCGGCTCTGCGCCCTACAGGCTTGGCCGGGATGACGTTACTCATCAAACGCTTTGCTCTCCGCCAAATCCTCAAAATGCGTAAACTGTCCATCGAAATGCAAACGGATTGTGCCGATCGGGCCGTGGCGTTGTTTGGCCAGGATCACTTCGGCGACGTTTTGCGCTTCGGCCAGGGCGCTTTGCCAGCGGGTATAGCGTTCGTTGAATTTGCTTTCGTTTTCATCGGCGCGGCGGCCGGGTTCTTCGCGTGCCAGATAATATTCTTCGCGGTAAACGAACATGACGACATCCGCGTCCTGTTCAATCGATCCGGACTCGCGCAGGTCGGCGAGTTGCGGGCGTTTGTTATCACGGTTTTCCGTCTGGCGCGACAGCTGGGACAGAGCGATAACGGGCACGTCCAGTTCCTTGGCGATGCCTTTCAGCCCGCGCGTGATTTCGGAAATTTCCTGGACGCGGTTGCCGTCGGAACTTTTGCTGCCGCTGCCGGACATCAATTGCAAATAATCCACCACGATCAAACCTAAACCATGCTGGCGTTTCAACCGCCGCGCGCGCGTGCGCAGGCCCATCACCGTGATGCCGGGCGTGTCGTCGATGAAGAGCGGCACTTCGGCCAGGTCGCGCGCGGCCATCGACAGTTGCAGCATTTCATCTTTTTTAATTTCGCCGCGCCGGATGCGTTCGGATGGAATACGCGCGGCGGATGACAGGATACGTGTCGCCAGCTGTTCGGTTGACATCTCAAGCGAGAAAAAGGCGATGGGGCCGCCTTCTTTCGGTTTGCCGTCGGAGCCTTTGGCGCTTTGCACATAAGCTTTCGCGGCATTGAAGGCGATGTTGGTCGCGAGCGCGGTTTTACCCATCGATGGACGGCCGGCGAGGATGACCAAATCCGACGGATGCAGCCCGCCCATGCGGCGGTTGATGTCGCGAAAACCGGAGGTAAGGCCGACAACGTGGCCGTCTGATTGATAAGCTTTTTCCGCGATGGCGATAGAGTTCGCGAGAGCTTTGTTGAACGACGTAAATCCGCGTTCCGCTTCGCCCGCGGTGGCGAGGTTGAAGAGGCGGAGTTCGGCTTGTTCGATCAGATGCGTTGCCTCGATACCGATTTGCGTCGGCGATGGCCGCGCGTCTTGCGACATCTGTTCGCCGATGGTCAGTAATTCACGGCGCAGATATAAATCATAAACCGTGCCGCCGATGTCCTTCATGCCGATGGTCGTCGTGACGGCGTTTTTCAAACCTTCCAGATATTCCGCGCCGCCAACGTGGGACAGGTCGCCGTCGGCCTCGAAATAACCTTTGAGCGTTGTTGGGCTGGCGAGCTGGCCTTTGTTAATCAGGCGTTCAACAGCGGAAAAAATCCGCTGGTGCGAGGGCACATAAAAATGATCTCCCCGTAAAAAATCACCCACCTGGTCCATCACGCGGTTGTCGAGGAGCAATGCACCGAGCATCTCGCGCTCTGCCTGCTCATTAAACGGCGGGGCCAAGTCTGTGGCGGATTTACTAGGGTTTAGGGCGACGATATTGGACATCAGTTTGCTTATCTAAGCAGACGGGGCTGAGGCGCGCAACAGGAATTGCGCATAGGCGTTATTTTTGTTGCAAAATATAGCGGTAAATTGCTACATTCCCTTTGCTATGCAGGCTAAATTTGTCAATCATTACGATGTGTTGGGTGTTGAGCGCACCGCAACCAAGGAAGAAATCGATGCGGCTCGCACGACCCGGATGCTGGCGGAGCGTCCTTTGACGCGCCTTGAAGAAGCGCAAGCAAGAGCGACCGCGCAGGGAGAGACGTTATCTATAGAAGATTTAATTAAAATTATGCAATCAGCCGAGCAAGTCGTGTTGGAAATATTGCAAGCTTGGTCAGTATTGGACAATGGTAAAAAAAGAAGAAATTTTGATCAAAAATTGGCGGCGCATGAAGCGGCGTTGAATGGCGAAGTCGCGATCCCCGCTGTTCCGCCATCACCTGTGCCTGCGCTTAAATTATGATTAAAGGTCGAAAGTATTAAATTTGTTGCTTTTTTATAGAGTTTCCGTCTAGTTTCCCCTAGGGCGTTAATGCCTGGGATGACACGGAGACATTATAATGCGTAATCTTTCGCTTGCTTTGACATTGGCCTTTGCAGCAACTGCTTCCACTTATGCGGGGCCGCGACAGAGCGGAAATCTGGCGTCTGATCAACAGCAGCTTATGCTCACGGGGTCGACCGCGATTTCCACAGTCGTTCACGCTTTTGAACATGCCATTAAGGATAAGGCCAATACCGGAAAAACGCCCGAACAAGTCGCGGAAGCATTAACGAGCGCATACATTGCCGACAGCTTCAGAAAATTTAAAGCGGATAAAAAGCCGCTTAGCGCCGATGCAGAGGAGCGCGTAAAAGAAGCCGCCAAGTTGGACGTGCCGAAATCAAACAACGACGTTAGCCTGAATTATGCTTTATACGTCGCGGCGGATATGCAGCGTTTCGAGCATAGCAAAGGTTTCGCGGCCGCGGCCAAAATTCTGAAAAATAATCCAGAGTCGTTGAATAATTATGCCAAGGCTATCAAGGCCAGCGGCGCATTCGATGCCGAACTGGATAGCGAAAATGCCGTTTGGCAAAATATGGTTATTCCCGCCAACCTGTTTTTGCGCACTCAAATCGCGCAGCATCTTAACCGCGCGGAATTCGCGCGCCAGATCACCGCATATAATCAGCCGTTAAACGAGGTCTTGGCGGGTAAAAAACCTCTTTCCAGTCTGGATGGCTTGGCGGATGGCAATTCTCCGGACCAAATTGACGCGACCGCGATGAAGGGCGGCCAGATCAAGGATACAACCGGGAAAGTGGTTAAACTGGCGGGTTGGAATGAGCCTGGTAAAACGCTGAATGGTTTCTTTGCAAAAGTCGCTGCCACGCCGTTTGTGGGGCAGTGACAAACGGCGGGAAATTTTTTAAATTTCCTGTATGACCTACACCAAACGGCATATCTCCTGGGAGGACGCGGCGGCGCTGGCGGATGCTTTGGCGGCCCAGCTGGCGCCGCGCCGGGATGAATTCCGCACCATCATTGCCATCACGCGCGGCGGGATGGTGCCGGCGGCGATTGTTGCGCGGCGGCTGGATATTACCTATGTCGATACGATCGGCATCAGCAGTTATGAAGATCAAACGCAGGGTGAAGTGCGCGTGATTAAAACCGTGCCCGGCAACGGCGAGGGATGTCTGGTGATCGACGATCTGGTCGACCGCGGCACGACGGCGCAAATGGTGCGTCAGATGCTGCCGAAGAGTTTTATTGCGGTGTTGTATGCCAAGCCCAGCGGCAAGCCGTTCGCGGATCTGGCGATGGAAGATGTGCCGCAGGATGTCTGGATTGAATTTCCGTGGGAGTAAATTTTTCCCTCTCCCGGGAGCGGAGAGGAAATTTTGATAAATGTTCATAAGCGATAACATCATTTTTTTATTCCAGATTGCTTACCATTCCGGCGATGCCGGATGCACAACCCGAACATTGGTGGAACAGAACCGCGCGCATCATTGGCGGCGCGGTCGCGGTTTTGCTCGCCTTGATTGTTATTTTTATCATTACGCTCAGCATCAATGCGAATTGGCTGAAAAGGCCGATCGCCAAAATCGCTTCGGCGAATACGCATCGTGACATTCGCATTAACGGGGATTTGCGCGTCAATTTATTTTCCGGCTTACCGCAAATCGTTGTGGAAAATCTGGCTATCGGCAATCCCGATTGGGCGCCGCAGAGCCAAGGCATGGCGACGGTGGATAAAATCGATGCCAGCTTCGCCGTTTTGCCGCTTTTCACCGGGCAGATCGTATTGCCAAACCTGACGATCGAGCATCCCAACGTCGCGCTGTTGCGCCAAGCGGACGGCAAAGCGAATTGGGTTTTCAGTAACAGCGAACAACAAAGCGCCGATCAAAATCATTCCACCAAACTGCCGGCGATTCAGCACATCGTTATCAACGGCGGCCAATTGACGTTGGAGGACGCGGTGAAAAAGGTCAGCTTTGCGGGCACGTTCCAATCTTCTGAAAACGCCGCGCCGGGACAGGAATTTCAATTATCCGGCGATGGGAAGCTGAATAACAAACCGCTGGCGTTTAATCTGGCCGGGCCGTCGCTGTTGAATTTGAAACCGCAGCAGCCATACGTTTTCAATACGCTGATTAAATTCAACGCGACCCAGGTGCGCGCGCGAGGCACCATTCCCAAACCGTTTGACCTTGATCAGTTTGACGCCAAAATGGATTTTCAGGGCAACGACCTGGCGGATTTGTATTATCTGACAGGCCTCGCGCTGCCCAATACGCCGCATTATCATCTGGCGGGTGATCTGCATCACCAGGGCAATGAATTTCATTTCACCAATTTTGACGGCAAGTTGGGCGACAGCGATTTGACCGGCGATTTCAAAGTTGAAACGGGCGGGCGGCGGCCGAAAATCATCGCGACGCTGACGTCGAAATTATTGGATTTCAAAGATCTGGGCGCGCTGTTCGGCGGCACGGCGGCGGGCGCGAACCACATGAATGACAAAGGCGAAACCGTCGCCATCGTCGCGCCGCGTTATTTCCTCCCCGATGCGCCGCTGCAAATCGAACGCGTGCGCGGCATGGATGCGGAGGTGCATTACAAGGCGCAGGCCGTGAACGCGCCCGGCCTGCCGCTCAAACAAGTCTTGCTGGATTTCAGTTTGGATAATGGCGTGATGAAATTTGAACCCTTTGCCTTGACGTTGCCGCAAGGCCGCGCGGAAGGCACGGCGACCGTTAACGCGCAAGGCGATGTGCCGGTAACGGACATCGATGTGCGCCTGATGCAAGCGCATCTGGAAGATTTTATGGGCGGCGCGAAACCGCCACCGCTGACCGGCGAATTTTCCGCGCGCGCGAAATTGCATGGCGTGGGGGATTCCGTCCACCGCGCCGCTTCGACGGCGAATGGTGAAATTACGTTTGTCGTGCCCGTTGGTAAAATGCGCAAAGCTTTTGCCGAACTGCTCGGCATTGATGTGGATAAAGGCGGCGCGGAATTATTGTCGGGTGATGAAAGTAAAACCGCGCTGCGTTGCGGTATCGCGGATTTCAAAACGCAAGACGGCATCATGACCGCGCAAACGATAGTGATTGACACCGGCGTGGTTTTGACGACCGGCAGCGGCACGGTGAATTTGAAGAATGAAAATCTGGACGTGCATTTGAAAGGCGAGCCGAAGGATATGCATTTATTGCGTCTCCGCACGCCGATTTTGGTGGGCGGTACGCTGCTCAAGCCATCCTTCGGCATCGATCCCGTGTCCGCCGCGGCGCAAACGGGTTTGGCCGCCACCCTCGGCGCGCTGCTAACGCCGATTGCGTCGATTTTGCCTTTTATCAGTCCTGATATGGCGAAGGATGCGAATTGTAATGCGTTGATGCAAAGCGCGAAAAAACAGGGTGTGCCGAACGTGCCGACAAACATCGCACGGCCGTCGAAGAAGGAGTGAGCTTTATCAGCGCAGCAAGCTATGAAAAAATAGCTGCAAAAGGGTTGTTATCATTTATTGGGCGTTGCCGCGTCGACCAGTGGCCCGCGTTTGGAATGAATTCTATACCTTCACCGGTTAAGCAGACTTTGGGCGCGCGCAGTTCATTTTTTAAGCTGAGCGTTTGTTTGCCCGGCAAGCATTGTTTCAAGCGTGCGCAGCGGCGCAATAATTTAAGGGTCCGTAAGGTTTCACTGTTATGCCCGACATTAACGCCGGCGTCATATAAATAGGTTTCGATCTTTCGAACGGCTTGCTCGGTTGGCGGCTTACCCTGTCTGCTGGCAAGATAAAGGAAGGCGGTCTGAAGTTGTGCCTTGCCTAGAGGGTGCAGGCCTTTTGCGTCCGGCTCAAGTAAATCAATAAGATATTCTATTCCAATCGATGGCATAGGTATTCCTCTGATAGATTAAATTTATAGGGCAATATAACAATGCTGGGTTGTTAAAGCAAGTTTTTTTTATTCCCCCAGCGCGGCGAGGCGGTCGGCTTGATCCTCGGTAATCAGCGCGTCGATGACTTCTTCTAATCCATAACCCGCCAGGATTTGTTCCATCTGATGCGACGTAAAATTAATCCGGTGATCCGTCACACGCGATTGCGGGAAGTTATAAGTGCGGATTCGTTCGCTGCGGTCGCCCGAACCAACTTGGAGTTTACGCGTCGTCGCCTGCGCCTTCATCACCGCTTCGCGCTGCGTATCATAAATTTTCGTCGCGAGCATTTTCATCGCCTTGGCTTTGTTTTTGTGCTGCGAACGTTCTTCCTGACACGCGACGACGACACCCGTCGGGATATGGGTAATCCGCACCGCGCTGTCCGTCGTGTTCACGTGCTGCCCGCCCGCGCCGGTCGAGCGATAGGTGTCAATCTTCAAATCCGCCTCGCGGATTTCGACATCGGTTTCTTCCACTTCGGCGAGGATAGCGACGGTCGCGGCGGACGTGTGAATGCGGCCTTGTGATTCCGTTTTCGGCACGCGTTGCACGCGGTGCGCACCGCTCTCGAATTTCAAATTCGCGAAAACATTGTGGCCGGTGATGGTCGCGATGGCTTCTTTATAGCCGCCTTGTTCGGCGTCGGTGACTTCTTCGACATGAAAGCGCCAGCCCTTATGCGCGGCGTATTTTTGGTACATTTCAAATAATTCCATCGCGAACAGTGCGGCTTCTTCGCCGCCCGTGCCTGCGCGCACTTCGAGGATAGCGTTTTTCGCGTCCGCCTCATCCGCCGGCAGCAGCGCGAGTTTGATTTCGTGTTCGAGTTCCGGCAGGCGCGCGCGGATGCCGTCCAACTCCGCCGCCGCGAGTTCTTTCATTTCCGGGTCGGCCAGCAGCGCCTCATTTTCCGCGCGTTCGCGTTCGAGTTTTTGCAGTTCGCGGATTTTTTCCACGACCGGTTCCAACTCCGCGCGCTCCTTGCCCAGGCGCATCAAATCCGCCGGTTTGATATCCGGCCGCTGTAATTGCTCGTCAATTTGAGTGAATTGCTTTTCAAGCGCGGTGAGTTTATCGGCGAGGGACATGGTAAGGCGCCGTTTCTATAGGGAAAGTTGGGCAAAATCCAGCATGAAAGTAAAAAATTTCTTGCTGCAAGTAATTCTTTTACCTAGAATAAACGAAGGTTTTAACGAATTAACCCTATAGGACAGGCTATGACTACAAAAGATAAATCTCCCATTGATCAAACCTTTGGCGAGATCGCCCGCGCCAATTGGAACGTGCCGGGAGTGCAAGAGGCCTATAGATTTCAGGGTGGCTATAACTCATGGACGGGCAGGCTTAAAAGTTATTACAATTTGTTGGATTACAAGCCAATGCCGATGAAAGAGCAATCAGCGTCTGCTTTGTGGATGTTCTTGGTAAATCTTGTGACAGAAAACAATAAGGATCCAGAGGCCACCAACGTGTTCCTTGGCCCGGTGGCAAAAGCATTCAGTTTTAAACTGGAAAAGGGCGATCTGGATTCTTTGACGAGCACAGAGATTGCTCAGTTTACCGATAAAATGGGTAAGGCCAGCAGAAACAAAGATATCACATGGCTGACGGATGAAAATCGCACCGTGTTGGCCGATTTAGCTCTAACCGCTGTGCAGCGTTGGATTGTTATGTATAGGGTTGCAGATGCCGCAGAAAAACTTCACAAACGGGTTGGGGCTATTAGCCCTAGCGGTCTGCGGGATGAAATTGTGGCTCATGGCAAACCTCTTCCCTGGACAGGCGAGGGCAAAAAGGCGCAAAAACGTGCCGCGTATAAATTTGCCGCGGCAGCCGTTCAAAGTGGTCGCGGTTTGACATTGGGTTAAGCTGCTTCCGCGTGAAGACATTAATTTCTTGTATTCCAACACCGTGACCGTTACTTTTCCGCCATGTACCTAAGCTTAAATGTTCTTTTTCAAGATGGCGGCCGCGGGATCATGGCGGATGATGCGAAAAAATTGGCTTCCGTCATTTTGGCGTGTCATATGCGGGGCGAGCGTGAACTCGCGCTTGAACTCATTGAAACTATCGTAAAATGCGCTGATAGCAGGGACAAAGTGGTGTTGATTGACGCGCTGCCTTTGGTTTCCCATGTGCTGCCGAAAGAACCGATGTGGAATCATTTGCTAACGCTTTCTCGCGAGCTTCATTGTGAAGTGGGCGAAACGTTCTTGAGCAATCAAAGTCTGGCTATTGCGGAAGACATTTTCACTTTCTCACAGGGATATTATTTTCTGAGCGATAAATTAGGCGGCGAGAGGTCTTATGCCGATATCTGGGGATTGATTAAATTCTACCGGGATCATCCAGACCAGCGCGGAGTTACGCTGATGATTTATGATATCGGCAACGTTATCAAACTGGTGCCGGATGATGAACAGCCGGATTTTATCCGTAAATTCATCTATCACCCCGAGCGTGAAATACGTAATGAAATCCTGGGCAAGTTGAACACGCTGAGCGATGCTTTGGATATTCTTCAATTTCGTCCTGATATCGAGCAGTTAAGGGATGCGGGAAAGGGGCCCACGTATACAATTGAGGCCGTGCTCAGACGGTTCGATTTGGACGCGGGGAGGACAGAGCAAATCCGTCCGTCTCCAGTTGAAAGGGCGCGTGATTATGTTCGAGCGGCAAGCGTGGCCCACATGGGACATTAAAAATTTAAGAACTTTTCATAAATATGTCACCATTTTCGCGTATGATGGATAAATCACATAGCAAAAAAAGAGGATAAAATGTCCAGGCGTTGGAGAGATTTCGGCACAGATGCAAGAAGCGAACGTTATACGACAGAGCCTCCAAAAGGGCGTTCTTATGGGAAAAAGATTAGTAAAAGTGAGCAGTGGCAAATGAGTCCTGAAAATCCAAATAACAGACATAAAAAAGTTAGGCCGCAAAAGTCTCCCGGAGAAAATCCTGCGCCTGGTCCGTAGATTAATTGTCGCTGTGGCCGAGATCCGAAGTTGTATTAAAGTATTAAATTTCTTGGAATCTTAAAAGTTTCTTAGTACGCTATTTTTAGGCTTTCATTGAGGGAAACGGCCATGAAATATACAAATGAAGTAATTACGAGTCCCGACAACATTGCGTGTGATGTCCTTGAAGTGACAGGCGTTGATTTTCGCGCGGCGGAAAGAGGGCGCAAGAAAACTGAAACGACTGTCCGTAAAGCGGAGCCCGGTGAAGAAATTGTAACCCGGAACAATGGAATAGTTGAATCCGTTTATGTCACCGTGGGCGGCGAAGCTATTTTTATTAATAATCCTGATGATGTTTACGTGCCGGGAAATCCGGACGGCAGCAGGTGGCAGTTTAGTGAATTAGAACAAAAAGGTTATGAAATTATCAGCCGTGTTGATAGTGAAACGGTTACGGTAAAAAGCGCGCAAACTTTTCCAATTTTGCCTGAAATTATTACACAGCCAACTTGCATCAAAGATGCCTGGGGGCCGGGACAGCACCAATTTATTTTCAAAGGCGCGACCTTAAAATTAAACGATAATGGCAGCGTTACCGGAATTGATAAAAACGCGTTTGATACGACTTGGGAAGTTTTACCGAAAGGTAATAAACTCATAACAGAAAACCAAATCAATCCTCCTATTGTAGATCCTAAATAGTCTGGATCCCGGCCTTCGCCGGGATGACGGGGTGGGTTACGCAGCGGCCTGTTTTGCCGCCGCAATCTCCCGCGCCTTCTCCTCAATCAACTGCGCGAACTATTTTTCCAGTGGGATGAGTTTATCAGCGAGGGACACGGCGCAGAATTTTAATGCCCGGTTACAAAAATCCACCTAACATTACTAGGCAGAAGGAATATTTTGAGAGCCTTGGTCAGATTTGGGAATGAACTTTAATATTGAGAGATCAATATTGTGTGACTGTGCCGCTAATCGGATATTTTCAATCACACCTGGCGCGAGTTTAAGTGTAAATTCAATCGGGACACCGTTGACGTTTTCGGGGCGATTCACAACACCATCAATTGCCGAAATGGCGATGGTTTCCATGCCAGAATATTGCTTGGGCTCCATAACATAGGCCCATTTAGGATATTTGGAGGAAAAGTAATGAATATTGCCGTTCACATTAAACGCAGCGGATGTCCGGTCTTCCGGGTCAAGACCTTCGCCTATCCAAGTTAAGGTAATACCGACGGCTTGTTTGCCTTTGCATAGCATTCCGATTGAAATCAGCGGCGCTCCAAATTCGCTTTTTTGGTTCTTTAAAATAGGCGCATAAAAAGAAATTTCCCGATCAAAATCAGGCGGAAATGGATCGGATGGATCATCAGGGTGATTATATTGACGAGTTTCACATGGAGCACCCGCAAAGTTTTTATTGGCGGTTTTTTGTAGAAATTCTAACCCGGCTGTGACCTCTCTGCGCAAGTCAATGTGATCGGAATTAGTCATTAGATATCCTTTATTTGTTAATAAGGGAGATTAGCACAACTTAAAGTGATTTTTCAAATTAATTCAGGCGGCTTTTACTTGCGCGCTTTCAATCTCCCGCGCCTTCTCCTCAATCAACCCCACCACATGCTCCACGATATCCGCGTCTTTCAGGCGGTGGGCGGGGATGCCTTTCAAATAGACTTGGTGCGTTCCCGCGCCGCCGCCTGTAAATCCGATGTCGGTGAGTTTCGCTTCCCCCGGCCCGTTGACGACGCAGCCGATGATGGAGACGCTCATCGGCGTCGTGATGTGGGCGGTGCGTTCCTCAAGCGCGGCGACGGTTTTGATGACGTCGAATTGCTGGCGCGCGCAGGATGGGCAGGCGATGATATTCACGCCGCGCGAGCGCAGGCCGAGGGATTTTAACATATCAAAGCCCGCGTAAACTTCTTCCACCGGATCGGCGGAGAGCGAGACGCGGATCGTATCGCCGATGCCGTCCCAGAGCAGTGTGCCCAGGCCGATGGATGATTTAATCGTGCCGGTGCGCAGGCCGCCGGCCTCGGTGATGCCCAGGTGCAGCGGGTAATCGCATTGCTGCGCGAGCAGGCGGTAGGACGCGACGGCGAGGAAAACGTCGGAGGCTTTCACGCTGATTTTGAAATTGTGGAAATCTTCGTCTTGCAAATGTTTGGCGTGGCCCAGCGCGGATTCCACCAGGCCTTCGGGGCAAGGCTCGCCATATTTTTCCTGGATGTATTTTTCGAGGCTGCCGCCGTTCACGCCGATGCGGATGGAGCAATTGTGGTCCCGCGCGGCCTTCACGATTTCGCGCACGCGGTCCTGGCCGCCGATATTGCCGGGGTTAATGCGCAGGCATGCCGCGCCGCTCTCCGCCGCCTCAATACCACGCCGGTAATGGAAATGAATGTCGGCCACGATAGGCACGGGGCTTTCCGCCACAATTTCTTTCAGCGCGCGCGAAGAATTTTCATCGGGGCACGACACGCGCACAATATCCGCGCCCGCGACGGCGAGTTTTTGGATTTGTTCAATCGTCGCTTTGACGTCGGTGGTGAGCGTATTCGTCATCGACTGCACCGCAATCGGCGCGCCGCCGCCGACGGGCACGTTGCCCACCATCACCTGACGCGTCGCGCGGCGGTTGATAGTGCGATAGGGGCGGAGGTCTGTCAGGGCGGACATGGGGTAGGGATAACAGAAATGATGCGGGAAAGAAAGAATTTTGCAACTAAAAGGATTATTTTATTGACAATGATGTGCGCTTTATGCGATTTTAGCCTATAACTCAAACAAACGAGATATAAATGGATACTGTTGTCATATCGGGTTTTCCTTGTGTTGGAAAATCTACTTTAAAAAAACAAAACCGTGATTGGGCGGACTCGGATTCCAGCCAGTTTTCATGGAAGAAAAATGCAGCGGGTGAACTTGAATTGGATGGAGATGGCAAGAAAATCCGCAATCCAAATTTTGCTGCCGAATATCTTGAGCATATTCAAGGTTTGATGGGGAAAGTTCCTGTTATTTTTGTATCCACGCATAAAGATACGCGTGCGCTACTTATCGAAAATGAAATTCCTTTTACATTGGTATATCCGGAAAAGGGATTAATTGACGAATATCAGCAAAGATTGCAGAATCGGGGTTCGCCCCAAGGGTTGATTGATATCATCATCGGCAATTGGGATAATTTTGTCGGCGAGTGCGAAGCACAAACGGGCTGCCCAAAAATCGTATTAAAGCGAGGGCAATATATGTCTGATGTAATTGGACAGATTGTTAAGCAAAGCCCGCCTGCACCAAAAGGTGAAAAGTTTACCAACGGTTAATAGCGTTATTGAGTTGCATCCGCTTTATTCAACGCGGCCAAACCTTGCGACAAACTCTCCGGCGCCAGCGGCACATTCCGCAGCACCGTCCCCGGTGCGCCTTGGGGGGTGACGTTTTGGTTGTCGATATCAAAATTCAGGCCGGATAAATTTCCGGTGGTCAGCGTCAAACCCGCGTCGCCCGGCACGCGATAATAATCGCCGGGGCGCATGACGCGGGAGAAGATGATCTGACCGTCGCCGGCGCGGACTTGCACCCAGCTGTCCTGGGCGGCGGTGATGGTGACGCGCGTGGGCGTTTCGGAACCATAGGCAATGCCGGTTTGCGGGGGATGTTGCGGCGCGGGCGCGGCGGCTTCAGGCGTCGCGGCAGGAGCGGCAACCACAACGGGTTGCTGCGGCGAAGTTACCATCACGGTCGCAGGCTGCGCCGGGGTAACAGGAGATTGGAGCGCGGGCGCTGGGGTTGCTTGTGTTTCTGTTGGGGCGGGCGGCGTCGGCTCCGCGCGCTGGCTGGGGTGGGTGATGCCCCATAAGACAAACAGTACGAACAACCCGCCCACAACGCCCGCGATGATTTTGAAATTGGGGACTTGGTTATCCTCAATCGGCTTCGGCATTTCCAGTTCGGGCATGCGCGGGCCGCCGCGGAATTCGCGCTTGAACTGCGCCGCCACGGCCGCACCGTCCTGGCCCAGATAGTCGGCGTAACTGCGCACGAAGCCTTGCGCGTAAACCAGTTCAGGGAGTTCCGCCCAATTGGAATCTTCAATTGCCTGCAAATAGATGCGGCGGATTTTTAGGATATCTGCAATTTCTTCGACACTTTGAGGGCGTTCTTCACGTATGACTTTAAGAGTTTGGCCTACGGAATTCAGATTGGCGGGCGCTGGCGCACCGGCCGGGCGAACGGCAGGACGGCGGCGCGGTGGAGGCGGGGCGGCGGATTTAACCGGTTGCGGCTCTGACATTCCAAAACTCCTGTTGCTACCCCACCAGCGGCGGGGGCATCTGGGGCAAAAGACCGAGTTCAATCGCGTGATCCCTGGCAAAAGCCCGCAGAGCCGCACGGTAGTCCTGAATGGGCGAAATGTCCAGAATTTGATGCATAAAATCCTTAATTTCCGCCACCGACAGGCTGGCGATCAGGCTTTTGATCGCGCCCACCGCCGGGGCCGACATGGAAAGCGAAGTAATGCCCAGGCCGATCAGCGCAATCGCCTCCAGCGGCCTGCTGCCCATTTCGCCGCACAGTGACAGCGGCACATCGGCGGCCGCGCAGGCGCGCACGATCTCGCGCAGCATTTTTAAAAATCCGTGGCACAGCGGATCGAACACGCCTTGCAAATGCGACGAACCGCGATCGACGCCGTAGGTATATTGAAACAGATCATTGGAACCAATGGAAACAAAATCCACCTCCGCCAGCAATTCATCCATCTGCCACATCAGCGACGGCACCTCCAGCATCACGCCGAGTTTCAGGCTGTGCGGCATGGGAATGCCCAGGCGCATGGAATTTTCACATTCCATATCCAGAATGCGGCGCGCGGATTGGACTTCGCCCACCGCCGCAACCATCGGCAACATGATATTCAGCGCGCGGCCATTCGCCGCCATCAAGAGCGCGCGGAATTGATGCCGCAATAACGACGGCCGATCCAGGCCGACGCGAATACCGCGCCAGCCCAGCGCGGGATTATCCTCCGGCAAGTGCGGCATATAGGGTAGCTTTTTATCCGAACCGATATCCAGCGTGCGGAACACCACAGGGCGGTTGCCGCATTCCATCATCACGCGCGCATAGATTTGCGATTGCTCATGCACGGACGGATAGCGGCCCAGCGCCATAAAGGGCACCTCGGTGCGGTACAGGCCGATGCCGTCGGCATCGATCGCTTTCAGGTCCGGCAAACTGCTCAGCAGCCCCGCATTAATATGCAAATGAATCTGCACGCCGTCGCGCGAGATCGCGGGGCCGCGCACGGCAGGAACCATCTGCGCCGCCGCTTTGGCGTGCTTGCGCTGTTCATATTGCTCGACCAATTCGGACGGCGGTTCAATATAGAGTTGCGCGCGGTCGGCGTCGATGATGACGATGTCGCCGTCTTCGGCCCGCGTCAGTAGATTTTTGCATTGCCCGATGACAGGAATGCCGACGGCGCGCGCCATAATCGTAATATGCGATGACGGCGATCCGGCCTCCAGCGCGATGCCGCGCACGGAGGACATATCATAACTCAATAACTCCGCCGCGCTGATATCCTGCGCGATTAAAATCATATCTTCGGCAGGCAGATGTGTGGCGATCGCTTCGTCGCCGAGCAGAATGTGGAGCAGGCGCTGCGAGACATCGATAAAATCCTGCGTGCGTTCTTTCAAATACAAGTCCGTCGCGCGTGACAGGCGTGCGACGGTATCATCCTGGATTGCCTGGACGGCGGCTTCGGCGGTCAGGCCCTGGTCGATGCGGTCCTGGATTTTTTTCAGCCAGCCGCGGTCGACGGTGAAAAGTCGGTAGGTTTCCAGAATATCGCGCGACGTGGAATCTTCCGCCGTGCCCGACAGCAATTCATCAAAGTTGCTTTGCAAGCGGTTAAGCGCGGTATTAAACCGCGCATGCTCCGCCGCCGCGTTTTCCGCAACGAAGTTTTGCACGATGGCTTTGCGCACCAATCGCACTACGCGGCCGATCGCCACGCCGTGGTTAAAACAGATGCCGGGAATCCGCAAAGGCTCCAGGCTCGCGGAACCGGCGGCAATGGTTTCATCGCGGCTGACCAGCGCCGTGCTCGCCACCAGTTCCGTCACCAGCATCGCAATGGTGGCCAGGATATCCACCAGCTCCGGCGTGAATTCCTGTGTGCGGCGCGATTGCACCACCAATACGCCGCGCGTTTTCTGATCGCGCAATAACGGCACGCCGCAGAAACCGTGATAAGGCTCCTCGCCTGTTTCAGGACGGAAAGCGAAACGCGGATCGTTTGGCGCGTCTTTGATATTTAACGGCCGCTGCGTCGCCGCGACTTCGCCCACCAGGCCTTCGCCGACATATAGGCGCGTGACGTGAACGGCTTCGGCTTTCAGGCCATGCGTGGCGAATAATTCCAGTACGTCGCCCGCGCGCATGATGTAAATGGAACAGACGTCCGCGCGCAATTCATTCGCCACCAGGTCCACGATGCGTTGCAATTTTTGATCGACGTCCAGCGCGCCCGCCATGATATCGCGCAAGTGCGGCAGCAGCCGCGTAATCACACGCATCAGCGACGTGGGACCGAGCTTCCAATCTGTGATTTTTTGAATGGCGCCTAACACGCCGCGGGAATAGCATGGCAGCGTGTGCTCCGGAAGTGTGTGAATC